>JAULXA010000051.1:0-8172 GCA_032118875.1 Flavobacterium sp. | reverse complement strand
AAGTTGCTCCATACTAAAATAAATTCCATTGATTGAAATCAAGAAATTAAATTCTTTTTCTAATTCTGCTCAAAGTTTCGGGCGTAATTCCTAAATAGGAAGCAATATGATATTGTGGAATTTGGAGTAACCAATCAGGTTTTGTCTTCATTATATCGAGATATAACTCTTCAGCAGTATTTACAAAATGGTTGAATTCTTCGGTTTCTTTATTGACAACTATTCTTTGGAAAATGGTTTCTACAAATAACTTTCCACAATTGTATTGGTTGGTAAAAGTCGAAAATATTTCTTTAGATAAAACCCTCAAATCAACATCAGTTAAACATTCTTGGTATTTTTTTGTCGTGGTAGAATGGGTAAATGAGGAAAAATCTGTTATAAAACCTGCATCTGTAAAAAAATTGATATTTTTTTCTTTATCTGTGGTTGCATAATATTCTCGAATGATTCCTTGATCTAAAAAACGAAGTTCATTATCAATAGTTCCATTTTCTAAAATAATTTCCCCTTTTTTGAAAGATTTAACGACAAAAGTAGATACAAATTCATCTAAACCTTCTTTATTAAAAGGAAATTCATTGCTAAAAAATAATGATAATTTGTCTGCTTGTTTCATTTTTTTAAGGTTGTTATTTTTTTTGGAAATTGCTATCAATTTTTCAAGGCTATTCGTTTGTTGCGAATTTCGAGACCTATTATTTTCTATCAAAGATAAAATTTCTTGTGAAAAGTGAATTTGAATTTACTAGAAAATTCGCAAGTGCGAGAAACGGATGTTAGTAGATGTTTTTGTATTAATTTTTCAATGCATATTTTTGAAATTCTCCATCAAAACCCCTAGGAATTATTGAGTCATTTTTCATAAGCCAACTTTCATTTTCAAAAACTCTTTGAGTTTCAAACTGCACATTGAAAATGTTTGTATATAATCCTTCAATAATGTAAGTTGGAGATTTTAATCCTTTCGTGTCTAAAATATAAAATCCTTTAATCCTTTCTGAAGTTATCTTCGTGGTTTGGAATTGATCACGATAAACCATTTTTTGCCCATTATCCAATATTAGGTAAATGATAATGCATTAAATTTCCTTTCTTACTCGTAACATTAAAATAAAAATACCTATCATTCTTTTTTTTACTTCTCGATTCTTGTACTAAAATTTTATCCCTTTGCGGTGAACTATTTAAATATAAAGTATCATTGACAATATAATATGAACCACTAATATCCATTTTTCCCATCATATGCATTTGAATAGAATATTGAAATTTATTCTTTTCATTTAGCTCAATACTTTCAGAAAAATGACTAGCAGAATATGCATATCTTTTCGTTTCAAATTTGATTGAAAAGATTACTGTTATTATTATGGCTAAATATATCTTCATGTGTGTTAAAAATCTGCTACCGTTCCGGCGCTTGGCGAGGTTGTGAACATAGGAACTGCTTATTTTCTGTTAAAGATAAAATTTCTTGTGAAATGGAAACTTGAATTTAATACATAATTTGCAATTTTGCTAAATGCTTGTTAGCGGTAGTTTTTATTTTATAGGTTTTGCCCAATCTGAATTTCTTATTAAAATTATTCCTTGGGCATAGTCTGTCGTTGAAGTGTTTTTATCTGTAACTTTCATACCAGAAATTAGACTTAATAAGCCCGTACTTTTAATTAGTCTTAATGAGTTTTTATAAGGAGATTTAGTTTTGTTGATATCAAAAAAAGTATTAGTGTTTTCATTTGTTACCTTTTTTAAATCTGAAATTCCAAAGTGATAAAGTAAAAAAGCATTATCACAAGAAACCTCTGTTTTTGTATGTTCTTCGTCACTCCTTAAAAAGAAAGGCAAATATTTGGATGGAGCATCCATATAACTGTCTAAATATCTAGGTATAATTGTATATGTTTTGGATCTCACTGGTGAGTTTGGATTTTTTATAAGCGTTCCAAAATCCTTCTTATTATTCATTTCTTTTTGCAAAACGTGTGCTTCACCAAAATACCCATAAATTTTCTGCCCTTGAAAATTATATCTTTTATATAAATCAATAAAATTTAAAAACATTATATCTTCTCTTGTCGTTGTTTTATAATAATCAACTAAATTTTTTCTTATATGTTCAATATCTTTCACGCAATCTATAGTTGTTGAATTTAGATTTATTGATGCAATCAGTTTTGGCAATTCATCTTCTGTCCATTCTAAAAATATATTTTCGTCTTTTGGTATGTCAGAAGAAAGGTTTATTTTACTCAATAGTATTTTTAAATGTTTTTTGGTGACATTAATATTTTGAATTTTATCAATCCCATAAACTCTAATTTGAGAGTCTTCAGTATTCAAACTATTTAGTTTACGAATTTGTATCCATTTGTTTTTGTAATCGATATTATTATGTCCATGATAGATTATCCAACTGTTTAATACGTAATCAATCAGCATTTCGTCTCCATTTTTCAGATATTCATTTAAAAAATATGCTTGACTAAAATCAATCTCTGCCAAATGAATTTTCATTCCAGCTTTTTTATTTAAATACTTGATGAGTTCAAAATCAATCTTTGTTGTCTCTTTTATTCCGTGAAATTCGCCAAAGAGAAACAAATCATTTATTTTTACGTACTCATCTAAATTTCTAAATGTTAAATTTTCATTTTGATTAACTGACTCAAAGAAGCTTTTATTTTCTATCCAGTATCTGACAGATTCTTCGCCTTTATAATTGTCATATTTTTTTACTGAGAACCCATAAATTAGGGATAAAAGTAAAGCAAAACATAAAAATTTTATTCCTTTCAATAGTTTATTTCTCAATTATATACTTTTTGTTGGTTAAAATTACGGCTAACTCATAAATATTCGAACTTTCCCGTTTGAAACTATTTATAAGTAATAATTTTGGTTTGTAAATATACTAAAAATCTTACTCGAACTACATTTTTTCAATGTGTTGAGTAAGATTTTATTTAGTGTTTATAGTATTGAAAACTCTTATTTGTCAAACAACTTGGCGTCTAAACTGTATTTGCCTACACCAGTGAAAAGTAAGCCCACATAAATGATGAAATACGTGAAAGCAGAATTAAATTCTTGTCCGTTGTCTCCTTTTGAAAGTATTGACATTGGGAAAACAACTAAGAAAATATAGGCCATACAAAACGCTAAAACGATAAGGCTAAAGCGAGATAATAAACCTGCAATTAGTAATAAACTACAGAAAAACTCTGCAAAAGCGGTTAAGGCTAGAGGTACAGCGCCAGTCATTCCTAGGAAGCTAATGTTTTTTGCCCAAAAATCTGAAGCCGCCATTTCATTAAAATGTATTAATTTTTCGTAGCCATAAAAAGCCATTAAAACTCCAAGCATAACTCGGATTAGTAATAAGCCTAAATCTAAATTGAAACCGGCTCCGTTGTTTAAAAGTAATTTTTTCATAATTTTTTTTTAGTTATTGGTTGAATTTCAAATATATGAAAAAAAAGTTAGGTTACTCAATCACTAATTCTTTCAATTGTTCGCGGTATTTTTCTAGAATAACGGGTTATTGTTTATACCACAATTTTCTAAATTTGCATATTATATAGAAATTGTATTCTGTTTTGTCTTTTATAGGAATTGGATACATAAAAGTTAGAGTTATCAGTTTTGATTCAGTTTCTATTGAAATAACTTTGTTTTGATAACCTGAATTTTCAGCATCTCCTTCTACAGTAGATTCTAATATTCTTACTCCAAATTTTTCATATTCAGATGATAGTTTCTGATATTCATGAATTACTTCTTCTAGAGTTTTGAATGTTATTTTTTGATTAATTATAAATTTTTCCTTCTTAATATCATTGCTTTTTTGATTAATCGTACATTCTCCAAATATAATCTTAGATCCAATTAATTTATGCTTATCAAAATTAGCTATGAAGTTTTTTTCAATTTCGCCAGTGATAGTATCGTTTATATGAAAGGGTTCAAATTTAAGATTTGCATTTGAAATTATATCACTTACACTTCCTTCTAAATTTAAATCAAAAAATAATGTACTTAATTCATTACTAAGTTTTGTTTGACTAAACGAAAAGTGATTCAATAAAATAAAAATAATTAATAAAGGTATTTTTCTCATTATAAATTTATTAAAAGAGTTTGTAGTTATAAATTCTTACTCAATCACCAATTCTTTCAATTGTTCGCGGTATTTTTCTAAAATATCAGATTTGGAGATGAAACCAATGAAAACTTTGTCTTGCACCACTGGTAAAATAATTTGGTGTGTGGTTTCAAATTTATTCATAATGGTATCAATAGCATCTTCATAATCTACGACATCTTTGTTTTTTACGGGTTGCATCACTTCGGTAATGGAAGTAAATTTCACTTTAAAAGCAGAGAATATAATCGGACGAATATCATCTAAATAAATTAAACCTATAAGTTTTTTATCGTCGTTCAATACTGGAAAAATCACATCATCAGAACCTGCAATTTTTTCTATTAATGCTTCTAAGGTTTTAGATTCGGTAACTGGATTGAAGTTGTTATTAATCAGCTTTTTAACATCAATAGATTGTAGTATGTTTTTGTCTTTGTCATCTGTGAAAACTTCGCCTTTATCAGCTAAGTTTTTAATGTCAAAGGAATACGGTTCAAAGTGTTTCGAAATCGCAAAACTAATAGAAGAAACCAACATCAACGGTACCATTAAGCTATATCCACCGGTAATTTCCGCAATCAAGAAAATGGCTGTCAAAGGAGAATGGAACAAACCACTCAACACGCCCGACATTCCCACCAAAGTAAAATTACTAATAGGCAAATTGGTAATTTTTAGCATATTGAAAAAGTACGCTGTGGAGAATCCTAAATACGAACCCACGAATAGAGAAGGAGCGAAGTTACCTCCATTTCCACCAGCACCTAACGTGATTCCGGTTGCAAAAACTTTGAATAAAAGCGTTAGTGTAATGAATCCAAAAATGACCCATTTATTGTTTTCAAAACGTTCAATAAGGGTATTGTCTAATAGTTTTTCTGGTTGATTGGCTGCTAACAATTTAATTCCTTCGTAACCTTCACCAAATAAACTGGGGAAAATAAAAATCATTATTCCTAAAATTGTAGCGCCGAATAAGGCTTTTCGATAGGAGTTTTTACTTCTTGTGGCAAAAAAATGTTCTACTCTTCTAAAATTTCTGGCATAATGAATAGAAACAAATCCAGATAAAACTCCTAAAACCAAATAAAAGGGAATGTTCTTAGAATCAAAATCTTGTATCGATTTAAAACTAAATAAGGCATCTTCATTTAATAACAACATCGAAACAATGGAACCCGTTGCTGCACTGATTATTAAAGGTGTAAAAGCGGTAATACTGATTTCGGCTAAAACTACTTCAATTGCGAATAAAACACCTGCAATCGGTGCGTTAAAGGCTGCTGCAATTCCGGCTGCGACACCACAGGCTAAAAGTAAGGTTCTGTCTTTATAACTTAATCTATATTTTAAGGCATAATTACTTCCGAAAGCTGCACCAGTAATGGTAATTGGCGACTCCAAACCAGCACTTCCTCCCATACCAACAGTTAACGAACTTGTGATAATTTGTGCATACATTTGTTTGTCGGGAATTACGCTGCGTTTTTTAGCAACCGCATACATAATTTGCGATGTTCCTTTTTCGATGTTTCCGTTTAAAAAGTTTTTAATCACGAAAACAGTCAATAAAATCCCGATAATTGGTAACGTACTGTTACTATAGGGTAAATGAAATTCTCTATTTAAATATTGAGAAAACAAAAAGACATTGTGTGCGAAAGTTTTCAAAACAATTACCGCTAAAGCAGCTGATAATCCAACTAATACACTTGAAACGTATAAGAATTGGCGTGGCTCTAAAACGCTTTTAAGTTTAGAGAAATATTGTTCGAAAAATTGAGCTATCTTTTGTATTATTTTTAACACAGGGAATTTTTATTTGGAATGGCTAAAATACGGTAATTTTTTAAAAGATAAAATGTTTTGGGTAAACAGATTCTGCAGGATTTTAATTGATTTTAAAATATCTTATAATTAAAAGTTTTGCGCTTATTTTTTGGTTAGCCACGAATTAGCGAATTTCTAAAACTAAATAAAAAAATTATCGTCTTTGACGATTTTCGAATTAAATCAAATTATTATACTTAAATTCTTGTTTTAATTTTAGTAATTCTACTTTACATTGTTGTTCTAATTCGGTAAAAAAGATAAAAAATTCTTGTTCAATTTCTGTATAAAATTGCTTGATATCTTCCATGGCAGCGGGCATATTTACACGGTTTTTGGTTCTGTGATCCATTTGAAATAAAATCAATTCCAAACCGGCTAAACTTTTATAACAGACTAACCAATTGGTTTCCATCATGTATGGTAGAGAATTCTGAGTTTTCTCCGTTAAAATATCATAATTGTTTTGTAATAATTTATAAAAGTCATCTGCATACTTTTCTAGTTTAGTAGTAGAATATTCTTTCCAGTTTTTCGCTAAAAAATGATCGTATACAATATCCATAATCACACCCGAATAATGTCCGAATTTCTCGTGTAAGCGATGTTTACTTTGTCTATAAACTAGATGAGAATCGGTAAAACTATCAATGAAACGGTGTAATCTAATTCCAATTTGAATGCCAACTGGATACTGCTCATAATGGTTTCCTTTTACCGCATCAGCCATAAAATTTCCAATTTTGATAAAATCATCTTCGTTTGAAAGATATATATGAGCTAAATAATTCAAATTTTTAGAATTAGAAGGTTTTGAGTAGAGATTACTTTCGTAAATATATAAAATTCTTTTTCTAAATTATTAAAATGCTTGTTGGAACTTTTTATATTTGTAATTCAAAACAAAATTTAACATAAATGACTTTAATAAAATCTATATCAGGAATTCGTGGAACTATTGGTGGAAAAGTTGGCGATAACCTTACTCCAGTTGATGCAGTGAAATTTGCTTCGGCATACGGAACTTTTTTAAAAGCAGGAAGCGGGAAGTTGGAAGATGGAAGAAAGCTGAAAGTGGTTATTGGTCGTGATGCCCGTATTTCTGGACCGATGATTCATAATTTAGTACAAAATACGCTTTTAGGTTTAGGAATTGATGTGATTGATTTAGGATTATCAACGACGCCAACTGTGGAAGTGGCTGTGCCAATGGAAAATGCAGATGGTGGAATTATTTTGACTGCTTCACACAATCCGAAACAATGGAATGCTTTGAAATTATTGAATGCAAAAGGGGAATTTTTAAGTGGAGCAGAAGGTGCTAAAATTTTAGAAATTGCCGATGCTGAAGCGTTTGATTTTGTAGATGTTGATGCTTTAGGAGAAGTTACAATCAACGATTCTTATATGGATATTCACATTGATGAAGTATTGGAATTACCTTTAGTAGATGCGGATTTAGTAAAAACTAAGAAATATAAAGTAGTTGTTGATGGTGTGAATTCTACTGGTGGAATTATTATCCCGAATTTACTAGAACAAATGGGAGTAGAAGTGGTGAAGTTATACTGTGAACCAAACGGACATTTCCCTCACAATCCAGAGCCTTTAAAAGAACATTTAGGAGATATTTGTAAGCTTGTTATAGAAGAAAAAGCCGATTTTGGTATTGTTGTGGATCCAGATGTAGATCGTTTAGCCTTTATTTCTAATGATGGAGAGATGTTTGGTGAAGAATATACTTTAGTGGCTGTTGCCGATTATGTATTGAGTAAAACTCCAGGAAATACTGTTTCTAATATGAGTTCTTCTCGTGCTTTACGTGATATTACTGAAAAACATAATGGAAGTTACCAAGCGAGTGCAGTAGGTGAGGTGAATGTAGTAGAATTGATGAAGAAAACTAACGCAATTATTGGTGGTGAAGGAAATGGTGGAATTATTTATCCAGAATTACATTATGGAAGAGATAGTTTGGTTGGAGTTGCTTTGTTTTTAACGTATTTGGCTGGTCAAGATAAAACGGTTGCCGAATTACGTGCGAGTTATCCTCAATATTATATGATTAAAAATAAAATTGAATTGACACCACAAATTGATGTTGACGCAATTTTAGAATCGTTAACTGCTACTTATAAAAACGAACAAATTTCTACGATTGATGGAGTGAAAATTGATTTTGCTAAAGAATG
>JAULXA010000050.1:0-15390 GCA_032118875.1 Flavobacterium sp. | reverse complement strand
TCATTTAGATGGTCAAGCTTATATGTTAATGGCTATCGCTACAGTTGGAGCTTTAGTTGGAATCGGTATTGCGTATTCTAAATATTTGAAGAAAAAAGAAATTCCAGTAGCAGATTCAGAAGTACAAGGTTTACACAAAGTTTTATCGAACAAGTATTATTTAGATGAAATTTATATGGCAACAATTGTGAAACCAATTTATATGATTTCAAGTTTTGCTAAAAAATATGTGGAGAAATTCATTTCAAAAGCAGTTATTGGTTTAGGTGGTGCTACTTATGCATTATCTATAAAAGGGAAGAAAATTCAAAATGGTAATATTGGTGTGTATTTATTCGCATTCATATTCGGAATGGTTGGGTTTTTAGTTTATGTATTTATAATTCGAGATTTAAAATAATGGATATTAGTATCGTTTTAATTGTATTATTAGTTGGCGCTTTAGTCACCTATTTATCTGGAAACAAGTTCGCTTCTAAAATAGCTTTAGTTTCAAGTATTGCTGCTTTCGGAGCAACACTATTGGCTTTAAATGCTTATCAAGCTGGCGAAAATTTAGATGTAAATTTACCTTGGATTTCTCAACTAAACATAAACTTCGCTTTACACGTTGATGGTTTATCTTTAGTGATGTTATTATTAACAACAGGATTGTTACCACTAATTATCTTATCTGGATTTATCACAAAATTTGAAAATTCAAAATCAATTTATGCGTTAATGTTATTTATGGGATTTGCTATGGCAGGAACATTTTTAGCATCAGACGGATTTTTATATTATATCTTCTGGGAAATTGCTTTAATACCGATTTATTTCATTGCCTTAAATTGGGGTAACGGAGATTTAGAAGAACGTAAAAAAGCAATTTTAAAATTCTTCATTTACACATTTGCAGGTTCATTGTTTATGCTTTTAGCTTTCATTTACTTGTACACAAAAGGTGGAAGTTTTGACATCAACAAATTATATGCTTTACAATTAACAACTTCAGAAAAAACATATATTTTCTTCGCGTTCTTTTTAGCGTATGCGATTAAAATTCCATTAATTCCTTTCCATACTTGGCAAGCGAATACGTATAGCAAAGCACCAGCAGTTGGTACGATGTTATTATCTGGAATTATGTTGAAAATGGGATTATACAGTGTTTTAAGATGGCAATTACCATTATCTGATGAAGTGGCTAAAGCTCATATTCCAATTATCGTTGGATTATCAATTGCCGGAATTATTTACGGTGCGATTGTGACATTAAAACAAAAAGACATTAAGAAATTCTTAGCGTATTCTTCATTATCTCACGTTGGATTAATTGCTGCAGGTTTATATTCTTTAACTATTGAAGGATTTCAAGGTGCCGTATTACAAATGCTTTCTCACGGAATTGTAATTGTTGGATTGTTTTACATCGTAGAATTAATTTACAGCAGATACAACACGTATCAAATTAAAGAAATGGGCGGCATCAGAATTCAAGATACTTATTTCGCATCATTATTTATGATTATTATGTTGGCCTCTGTGGCTTTACCAACAACTTTCAACTTTATTGGTGAATTCAATTTACTATATAGTTTATTCAAAGTAAACATTTGGTATGCTGTAATTGCAGGAACAACAATCATTTTAGGAGCGTTTTATATGTTAAGAATGTTTC
Organism: Flavobacterium sp.; assembly: GCA_032118875.1. Taxonomy (GTDB): domain Bacteria; phylum Bacteroidota; class Bacteroidia; order Flavobacteriales; family Flavobacteriaceae; genus Flavobacterium. Next base: position 13,730 of record JAULXA010000050.1, on the reverse strand, counting down.
AAAAAGTAATGTTAGGTTCTGAAACTAAAACGTTTCAAAAAATAACAACACAAGAAAGTATTGTTTTAGTAATTGTAGTAGGTTTAACGATTTTCTTCGGATTATTTCCACAACCAATTATCGATTTAATTACGCCAAGTTTACAATCAATTTTAACACAAATTAAATAATAATCATCAAAAAATGACTACATTAATTGCTATAATAGGAATCGGAATATTTTGTTTATTAGCAGAAATAATGAATCTAAAAAAGATTATTATTCCTGTGTCAATTGTGTCTTTGATGGCATTATTTGGTTTAAACATTACTGGTCAATTACCTGAAATTACAGGCTACGAATCTATGATTGAGGTGAATAAATTCTCAGTTGCATTTTCAAGTTTGTTTATATTATTAACGGCTCTTTTAATTTTAATGAGTGCGCCGAGTTACGCTAAAAGTTCAAAATTATCTGATTTCATCTCTATAAAAGTATTTATGCTTTCTGGAGCAGTTGCCATGGTAAGTTTCAGTAATATGGCAATGTTCTTTTTAGGTATCGAGGTATTATCTATTGGATTATACGTATTAGCAGGAAGCGACAGATTAAACATTAAAAGTAACGAAGCCGGAATGAAATATTTCCTAATGGGTTCATTCGCATCTGGAATTTTGTTGTTTGGAATTACGATGTTATATGGAGCAACAGGAACTTTTGATGTGGGAACTTTATATGAAGCTTCTATTTCTGCAAGTACTGAATTTTGGTTTTACATTGGTGTGATTTTAATTACAATTGGAATGTTGTTTAAAGTTGCGGCTACGCCAATGCACTTTTGGGCTCCTGATGTTTATGAAGGTGCGCCAACACAAGTTACAGCTATCATGAGTACACTTGCAAAAGTGGCGGCTATGGCTTCTTTCTTTAAATTGATTACGATTTTAAACAGTCAAATGTTATACAGTTATACACAAGTGATTGTGGTTGTAGTTATTGCAACGATGTTATTTGGTAACGTAATGGCTTTACGTCAGAAAAAAGTAAAACGTGTTATTGCATATTCTGGTATTTCTCATACTGGATTTATGTTAATGACTTTATTAAACATCAACTCTGCAGAAAATAATTTACTTTTTTACGCAACATCTTATGCAATCGCTGGTTTAGCAGCGTTTTCAGTAATTTTATTCGTAGTTAAAAACGAAGACAACGACTTTATTGAAAACTTCGATGGTTTAGGTAAAAAACATCCTTTAATGGCTTTCGTGATGACTATAGCTTTATTGTCTATGGCGGGAATTCCTATTTTAGCAGGTTTCTTTGCGAAGTTTTTCTTATTGAATCAAATTATATCAAGTGGATTTATTGGTTTAGCAATTGTAGCGATTATCAACTCGATGATTGCAGTATTTTACTACTTCAAAATTGTAGTAGCGATGTACACGAAAGAACCAACTTACGGTAAAGTATATGCCAACCATTCTGAATATTATATTGTAGGAATTGTTGCTACGGTTTTATTAGTACTTATTGGTATCTTCCCAGATGCGATTATGAATTTGATATAAGACTAAAATAATTTATATAGAAAATCCCAACTTTTAGAAATTAGAAGTTGGGATTTTTATTTTAAAGATTGTGTTGATAGACACGCAGATTTGAAGGGTTTAAAGATTTACAATTTGGGATTTACGAATTACGATTTGATTATGAAATACTTCGACAAGCTCAGCATGACAAAATTGTAGGTAAGCTGGAGTTGATGGGCACGCAGATTTAAAGGATTTGAAGGATTTATTTGACTTGGATTGGTGAAGTAAATGGTGTGAGACCCTTTCAGGGTGACAAGATTGTGGGTCAGTTTGGGTTGATAATTACTCAGATTTGAAGGATTTATTTGAGTTCAATTGGTGATGTGGAATGTGTGAGGTGCTTTAAATTCGTTGAAACTAAGATTTTAGCATTACAAAATTGGGCTGAACTTTTGAGAAAGACAAACCAATTATAAACAAAAATCCCAACCTGTCTCCAAGTTGGGATTTTTATATTAGTTTTAAACATTATCTTACCTGTTTCTAGATTTCGGATCTGTTCATTTAATACTTATCTTTTTACTAAAACTTCCGTTAGTCGTTTCCACTTTTACAATGTAAACTCCAGTACTATTTGAAGTCATTGGAATTTGAATGTTGGCTTGATTTTCATTTCTAACATCCCAAACATTTACCAATTGTCCAACTAAATTATACAAATACACTTGGTTAACAGTTACATCAGTGTATTCATTAGTAATTTGTACTACTTGGTTTGTGTTTTCAAATTTCACCTCAATACTTTCACTTACACTTTCATTTTCGGTAATTGCATTGTTTTTACCAGTTGTTGATGCAATCGTACTATTTCTATTTGTAAAAGTCAAATGAAATCTATTATTATAAACTCCTACATCTAATTTAACTTTAAAAGGTTGTGTTTTAATATTATGATATATTCCTGTTTCACTATCAAAAATGAATATTTTTCTATTTAAATCAAAATTTTCTACACCATCCAAAACAATTTCAACATATCCCGATTGACTGGTTTTAACACCAATTGGATGTCTTTTTGTAGCATTGAATGTTCCAACACCTTGAATAATTAAGTTTGTTTCACGGTTTCTAAAATACATATCATTTTGTTGATCATCTAAATGAACGCCATCATAACCTGGGTCGTAATTATCTGTAGCATTATCATTCATAAATCCTAATAAAATTTGTCTATGAAAATTATTAGCCGAATTAAATCCTAAACGAATTTTAGAAAATTCATTAACGACATAAGAATCATTTGCATTAACAACTGTATTTGGATTTGCTACTAAACTTATATTGGTTGTTCTGAACATTTCAAAAGACGATGGGTCATTTTCTTTAACGAATAATCTTTGAGAATTATTAAAGGTTATGTTTCCACCAGAAGCACTTCCGAAAACGAAGAACGCTTGTCCAACAGGAATAAAACGCTGAGCCACTTTAGTATTTCCACCTAAACCACTAATTCCTGGAGGTGCAATTGGCGGAGTTCCACCTACTTTTGTATAGGCAGCATAACCACCTTGATACGCTTGCAATACATGGGTATTATTTAAAGCTGATTGTTCCCAGAAATATAATGTTCCATTTGTTGCACCTGAAGGTCCTGCTAAAGAACTAACATTATCATCAATAAATTTATCGGCATCTAATGCTGATGAATAAGGATTTCCACTTAAATTTAAATTATTCGCCGAAATTGGGTTTGTGATTGTACCGTTAAATGGTTTTCCTACGAAAGTATAATTTTGTTTTGGAGTTGCTGCTCCGCTTCCTTTCATGGTATAACCTTGAGATGGACTTAAACTTCCTGTTTCTAAAACTTGTGACCAATTGGCATAGTTTCCTGCGATATTTTGAAATTTCCAAATCCAGTAACGTGCTACACTTATTGGGCTTGTTGGCGCACCATCATATCCACCTACCCAATTAATTGGTGCTGGACTTGCCGGATTTGTACCGTCTCTTAAAACTGAAGCCACCGTATAATTATTATTATTTGTAGTTCCATTTACTGGACCAACTGGAGAAGACCAATAGTTATAGTTGTATAAATTTGAAACACCTTGTTGGTCTCTTTCAATCCAACCATCACTTGTTGGTTCTAAATCACTTTGAGTAGTTTGTACCAATTGAGAACGACCTACTAAATCGATTACACCATCTAATAATAAATACCAATCGTTTTGTAATTTGTTGTCGTTATTCATAGAAATAGTTGCTCCTGGATTTAAAATCAATCCTAAATCAGTTGAATTTGAAGCCTCAGTAATGTTATGAGAAACATTTACAATTGACCAATCATAATCCATAACATCCATTCCTCTAATTTCTTTAGATGGACTATTTACAGCCGTTGCGAAATCTCCAGTTCTTTCTGTTAAGAAAGGTAGCGGCGCTTGTTGTAGATTGATTAGTTTGTGATTGAATATTTTTGTACCAACTAAATCAATAGCTGGAGTTGATAAATCGTCGATGATATCATCTTTGTAAACATCCATTCTGTAGTATCTTACTAAATTAGCAAATGGTAAGGTCCCAACATCTTTAGGAATAACTTCACCTCTCACTTGAGTCGCGTTATTTCTAACTTCTTGGTACACCATTCTTTGTAATTGAGCATCTGTTAATCCGATGTTGAAGACACGAACTTCGTCTATTTTTCCTCTGAAATAGTTGGTATTACTTGCAGGATTTTTTCCTAAAGTTAATACTGAAGCATCTGCAGCAATATTTCCTGCTAAACCTTGAGAAGCCACTTGTAAACCATTTAAATATAATCTGATACTTCCACCAGAATAAATCGCAGCAACATGATACCATTGATTGGTATTTAAGGCCGTATTAAAAGTAACAGTTGTTCCATTTACTGTAGCTTGTACTCTTTTGATATTAGAAACTTTTAATTGGAAATTATTTTGTCCGACAATTACACCATCTGCATTATATCCGTTTGCTAAATTTACCCAAGACATTAAAGTTGCTGAAGGCAAACCACCTAATATTGCAGTACTTTGAGCGTAATCGTTTCTACCATCGAAGTCTAATAATAATTTTCTGTTTAAATCTCTTGGAGAGCCAAAATAAGCCGAATTCGTATCAAAAGTATTTACAATTCCGTCTTTATCCGTATCGGTATTTCCATCAATAATTCCGTCATTATTCGCATCTAAAGAAGCGTAAAGTGTGTTTGCAATATCGAAACTACCATTACTTGTAACATCTAAGTAATTTGGAGAACCATCACCATCTGTATCTAATACATAATTTAAAAAAGGTGCAATAAGACTTCCTTGATTTAAATTTCCATAGATATTTAAACCATAATCGTATAAGTCTAAAATACCATCTCCGTAACCTTCAACAATTCCGTCACCATTTGTGTCTTTACTTCTGAAAGTTTCTGTATCAGCGCCGTCACCTTTTCCATCACCTGTGATATCTCCATCACCATTTATAAAACCTGGAGCCGCATTAGAATTTCCTGCACCTGATTCGTCCACATCAAAAACAGAGTCATTATCTGAATCTAAATCCATGTAATTAGCCGCACCATCACCGTCAAAATCTGGAGCTGATAAAATACCTTCCGCACTATCGTGTAAACCATTAGCATTCGCATCCATCCAAGCCACATCCATTCTTCCTTTTGCGTTGCTTAAACTTCCTAAACCTACTTCAATAATATCTTCAATTCCATCATTATCTGAATCTAAATCGAAAACATCTGCTACGCCATCTAAATCTAAATCACATAAAGCTTGTGTAATTAATATATCATCTAAAGCTAAGTCGTTTCCTAAACCACCTGTTTCGTTATTGATAAAAATTACATTAAAAGCATCCACATTTAAATTTAAACTTGCTGTAAATTGATACCAATCTCCTGCTAAATTACCTGCAGTAGTTGGTGGAATATTACCAGTACTAATTGAAGTCAAAAGATTATTACTTGTATCTCTGAATTCTACTCTTACGTTTGGACGAAGTCTGGTAGCAATACCTGGAGCATCGGTTCTGTCGATATTTAACACCCAAAAACTATATGTAATTGGAATATTTGGCAAAGCGCCTGTAATTGAAGCCGTATAAAAAATTCCAGGAGTATACGAAGCGTTAAAAATGGCCATTCTTCCGTTTGGATCGCCTGTATGATCACCACCCATATGCCAATAGGTTGGCGCCCAAGATGCAATTTGAGGTGTTGAAAAAACTGCATATTCTCCATCATTTAAGTCAATAGAACTTAAAGTTGGGCAAGCTACAGTATTTGGAGCACCTACACCATTTTCATAGCAATATGTTGTTGTTGCGTTGTAAGTCGTATTAATTGTTGTTCTTAATCCTGCACCAAAACTTTCATTTAAAAATTTATAATTTACTTTAGGTCCGTTAGCATTGTTACAGTTCGTTTCTTCTGTAACATCTCGAATTCCGTCATTGTCATCATCAACATCTATATTATCAAAAATTCCATCACCGTCACTATCAAAAAAAGTTTGAATACAAACTCCAATCAAATTATAATTATATGGATTTTCATTTGAATCATCATTAATAATAGAAATAGTTGCTGTTTTTGTACCAATTGCTGGAGGGGAAAAGGTTACGACAAATGAAGTATTTCCACCCGGAGCCACTACCGCTGCAGGAGCAGTTGTAACTGAAAAATCTCCAGGATTAGCACCAGAAAACGTAATCGCTCCTAGATTTAAATTGGCAACTCCCGTATTAAATACAAAATAAGTTCTTGTAACATTTATTCCAACAGAAGTTGTACCATAATCTGTGAAATCAATTATTGAAGGTGTAATATCTCCATCAACTATAGAGTTCCCATTTCCACGCACATCCATTTCTGGTAACGAAACTGCATTTCCTCTTATCGCATATACATACGTTAAAGTTCCCCCGTTATTTGTATATCTAACTGTGATTGTTGCATTTTTCAACCCGACTGGAGCTGCTGGCGTAAAGCGAACAACTAAATTTGGAGAAAAAATAGTTCCTAAGCCATTTAAAGTATTGCCTGGATTTGGACCAGATACAACAGAAAACTGAGCTGCATTAACACCTGATATTACAATAGAAGGATTAGCGAATGTGATTCTTCGAGCGGCATTTGTACCACCAACTCCATCATTTCTTAATACAAATGTATTATCTTGAGTAGCACCAATATTTACATTTCCATAATCTGTAAAATCTAATAAACTTGGAGTGATGTCGCCATTAGCAATAGGATTTCCGTTTCCAGAAATAACTAAATTTGCATTTTGAGAGTAACTTACCGTGGTAAGTAAGAAGAAAACTAGTGTAGGTATTAGAATTCTTGTAAAGAGAGTAGTTTTGTTAACCATATCTGGGGAGATTAAGAGTTATACTAAAGTTATTGCATTCTTTCTATTATTTTAATGTTGTTTAATATTAATTTTTGTTAAAATTCAATAAAATAAATTTAATTATTATGTTAAAAGTATATATTATATTCTAATATAAAAAGATAATTATGTTAAATATTCAATATTTAACTGATTTACATAGATATTTAACAATTGAATGATGTTTTGTTGATATTTTCGTAGCAAAAATCTTAGCAATAAAAAATAACGATGAATTATCATCAATAATCGACGTAAAACACTTACAATTCGATAAAATAAAGAAAATGAGGTTTTTGTAAGAAATTTTTTTTTACTTAAATTTCAAGCAAAATAGAGACTGCATTCCCACCAAAACCGACTGCATTTACCAAAATTTTAGTTAATTTGATAGGGTTTTTAGGGTTTTTATAGAAAGGAGAAGCTACAAAATGTTGATTTTGTAACATTAAAATGGCTAATTCAATACTTAACAAACCAGAAGTGGCAAAAGTGTGCCCAACTTTCCATTTGTTTGAAGTTAATAAAGGTAAATTGTTTCCGAATAAGATTTTAATCGCTTCATATTCAGTAACATCTCCTTGAATAGTTCCAGGTGCGTGCATTACGATCGCATCAATATCTTCAAAATTGGTCGAACCAATAGCCATTTTCATAGATTTCTGAAAACATTTCGCATCTGAAGAAATAGAAGTACTACTTGATAAAACTTCTGTTGCAAAACCAATTCCGGTAATTTTTGCTATCGCATTTTCTGAAGAAAGAGATAATGACAAACAAGAAGCCGCTTCACCTAAAACCATTGTATTGGTTGTTTTAGAAAAATCTAAACATCTATCTGCTAATGAATTTTCCTCATTCGAATACACTTTTAATGCAGATAATTGACTTAATGTAAAAGGTGTTAATGGTGCTTCGCTGGCGCCAACTAAAAACTGATTGGACATTCCAGATTGTAACCAAGCAATTCCATTTAACACAGCATGCAAACCAGTTGAACACGTTATAGAATGTGAAATCTCTGGACCATCCGTTTGTAAATCGTGTGAAACCCAACTAGAAATATTTCCCAAAGTTGTGGCTGGAGAAGTAAACGTAGAAACCGTTCCTTCCGTTACAAAATCAGTATGATGTTTTTCAAATAATGTCGTGGCACCACGTGATGAACCAAAATTAATGCCCACATTTTTATCTGAAAAATGACTGTTTTCGAAACACTTTCTAGCAACCAAAATAGCCATAACGACCGATTTATCTAAATGTTTGTATTTAGAATCAGAAGTTATAATTTCTTCCAAAAGTTGATTTTCATTTTCAGAAAAACTAGACACCCAATAGTTTTTATCATTCGCATTAAGCTTTTGAAACAAAGAATTTTCATGTAAATAATTGTTCCAAATTTCTGTAGAAGTAGTTCCTAAAGCAGAAATGGAAGCAATTGAATTAATAAAAACAGGTTGTTTTAACATGGAATCTCGTTTAATGCTTGTTCGATGGTGGCGTAAATTTGTTGTAAACTTTCTTCTGAAATAATGTAAGAAGGTAAAATATAAATGATATTTCCCACTGGGCGCAAAATTACACCTTTATCAATAAAAAAATTATAAAATTGATTACGTAAATTACTGTAATAGTCTTGTTTTTCGGAAACTTGAACTTCTAAAGCAAAAATGACGCCTAAAACTCGAGTAGTTTTTACTTTATGATGTTGTGAAATATGTTTTTCAAATTGAAGATGTGAAGCATTTATTTTACTAATATTTTCAAAAATTTCGGGGTTTTTCAACAAGGAAATACTTGCTAATGCAGCCGCACAACCCGTTGGATTAGCCGTAAATGTATGACCGTGAAACAACGCATGATTAACATTATCGCTCACAAAACCATCAAAAATTTCTTGTGTAAAAGAGGTAATTGCCATTGGAATCGTTCCGCCAGTAAGTGCTTTACTTAAACACATCATGTCTGGTTGGTTTTCCAAATAATCACATGCGAATAGTTTTCCTGTTTTTCCGAAACCTGTCATCACTTCATCTGCGATAGCAAACACATCGTTTTCTTTACAAATAAAAAGCAATTCGTCTAATTCCGAAGCTTCGTACATGACCATTCCGGCTGCTCCTAAAACCAAAGGTTCAAAAATAAAAGCTGCAACTTCATTCTCTGAAATTGCTTTTTGTAAAGCTGCTTTTGAAATGGCTTCATTTCCTTTTGTTGGAACTGGAATTCTGATCACATTTATTAGCGCATCTTGAAAAGCTTCTGTAAATAAACCAATTCCACTTACTGCCATCGCTCCGAAAGTATCACCATGAAAGGCATCTTCAAAAGCAATAATGGTATTTTTCACAACTCCTTTATTATAATGAAATTGAAAGGAAGCTTTTATAGCCACTTCCACAGCCGTAGAACCATTATCAGAATAGAAAAATTTTCTTTGATTGGAAGGTAAAATTTCAACTAATTTCTCTGCTAATTCTACTACAACATTATGTGTAAAACCACCAAATAAAACGTGTTCTAAAGTGGTCAGTTGTTTGTAAATGGCATCAGCAATAAATGTATTACTATGTCCGAACGGATTCACCCACCAAGAGGCAATCGCATCAATATATTGTTTTCCATTTTCATCCCATAAAAACTCATCTTTCCCTTTAACGATTGCTGGAAAATGCGAATGAATTTTATGTTGTGTATAGGGATGCCAGTTGTATAAACTATCTTTTTCTGAAATTGTCATTTTGTTAGTGACTAGAATTAGTAATTAGTCAGCCGTGCAAAGGTAAAGTCAAATTTTTAATTTATTAAAGATTCAAAAGGTTTTCTCTAAACAAATCGGCGTAATATTTAATTACATTTTGGTCGAAATAAGGTTCTGTATCAATTCTTCCAATCATTGGAACATTTGTTTTTTCGAGAATAATACTTTCTGTAGCTTTATTTTCGTCTCCAGAAAAAACAATTCCAGCCACATTTAAGTTTCTAGATTTTAAAATTTCGATAGTCATTAACGTATGATTGATACTTCCTAAATAATGACGAGAAACCACAATGACTTTATAATCGGGTTGAATTAAATCGATAACACAATCTGAATTATTTAAAGGAACATATATCCCTCCAGCCCCTTCAACTACTAAATGATTTGAAGTTGTTGGTTCGATAATTTTATTTAATTCTATTGTAATTCCATCAATTTCAGCTGCTAAATGCGGACTTGCGGGCGTTTGCAAGGCATAAGCGTTTTTATGGAATTTTGTAGTGGAATTCGAGACATATTTCTCCACTTTATTTGTGTCGGAATTTTCTAAATCACCTGCTTGAATCGGTTTCCAATAATCCGCTTCTAAAGCTTCTACAATAATTGACGAGGCGATGGTTTTGCCTACGTCAGTTCCAATTCCTGTTATAAATAGTTTCATAAGTTTTATTTAACCGCAAAGTTCGCAAAGAATTCGCAAGGTTCGCAAAGAAAGTGTCTTAATGTTTTGTGAAAATTTGTTGGAAGTGATTAAAATTCAAAAGCACAATTATCGCATTTGTATTTTTGCTTCGAAAATAATGGCATTGATAGCGTGAGAAGTCCATAAACAAAAGCAAAAAAAGATTTCACATCTTTAATACTAGTTACCATTGTAATGGTAGTAGAGCCACAATTCGGACAAGATAATAATTCACCTTTATCATTAACAGAATATTCCGGAATAGCATCTAAAATTTGCTTGGCTTTCATGACATCTTCAGATTTCACAAATAACTTTACGCCACCAAGCGCATTACTTAATAATGGATCGGTGTTAATTGTGTTTTCATTTTGCAAAAAAACTTCTACACCTTCAGATTCTAATTTTCCTTTAAATAAATACGCTTCAGAAGTGTATTGGTAATTAGCAATTTTGTGAAATTCAGCATTTTCCATAAGTAGTTTTCATTAAAAGACTAAGTTACTCAATTCTATCAACACATCTTGCATTTCTTTTTCTGCATTATACGAATGTAAACAAAAACGTAATCTTTCTTGCCCTTCCGGAACAGTTGGCGAAAGAATGGCTTTCACTTCAAAACCTTTTTCTTGTAATTGAGCAGCGATTTGTTTTACTTTTTCATTACCTGGAATAATGGCCGAATGAATGGCTGATTTACTATATACAAATAAAGGTTTAATACCTAATAATTGCTTTTGTTGATTGAAAAAATTGATGTTCTCTTTTAATTTTTGAAGTTCTGTCGACTGATTCAAATTTTGATACGCAATAAAAATCGTCGCTACAGCATGAGGTGAAAGTCCGGTTGTATAAATAAAACTTCGGGCGAAATTGACTAAATATTCTTTTAAACTAACACTTCCTAAAATGGCGGCTCCGTGACAACCTAATCCTTTTCCGAAAGTTATGATTCTGGCAAATATTTTATCTTGAAGATTTTGAGATTGTACTAAACCTTCTCCTTTATCTCCAAAAACACCTAAAGCATGTGCTTCATCTACCACTAAAAGTGCGTTATGTTTTTCTGAAATTTGTGTCAATATTTCCATATTTGGTGCATCACCATCCATGGAGAAAACGGATTCTGTAACAATATAAATAGTAGAGAGTTGAGACTTAGAATCTTGAAACTTATTTAATAATTGTTCTAAATCTTCATAATCATTATGTTGAAATTTGCATGATTTTGCATGACTCATTTGAATGCCATCACGAATAGAAGCGTGACATAATTCGTCATAAAGTATAATATCATTTCTTTGTGGAACAGCGCTAAAAAATCCCACATTAGCATCGTAACCTGAATTGAAAATTAAAGCAGTTTCTGACTGATGAAAATCCGCAATATAATTTTCTGTAACTGTATATAGATTATGATTTCCTGAAATTAATCGGGAACCTGTTGCTCCGTTTATTTTGATGTTATGATGAACTAAATATTGGTGTGTAGCTTCGAAAATTTGTTCGTTTTTCGCAAAACCTAAATAATCGTTCGATGAAAAATCGATTCCATTTGATGGAACAGGCAATTTCCGTAAAGCGTTTGTTTCTGTACGAAGGTTTAATTTTTGCTGAAGTGCGTTTGGAATTTTCATATTTGTGATTTATCAATCCATTTAAAATTACCTTTTTCTGTCGCATCTAACAAATCCAAGTTCAATTTATTTGAAAAAAATAATCCGAAATTCATCGCTTCATCAACAATTTCATAATTAGCCACATTAAAATGCTTATTATTACTGTACCACAAATTTACTTCAACATTTTCATCTGTCGTGTTTTTAAAAATAGAGACATATTTTAACTCTGGAATATTAGAAAAATAATTAATTTTTACAAGACCAACAGAAAATTGAGTTTTCATTTTCTCTTTTTCTGTGTTAATAAATAAAGTTTTAACAACAGAAAAATGCAAAGCACCTAAAAAAGAATAAATTGATAAAGAAAAAAAACTAACATTACCTCTAATCACTTTGGTATTTGTTTCATTTAATCCCATTAAATAGAGTTTGTAACTACCGTAACAAAGCAAAAAAACAGAAGCAGTATACAAAAGTGCAGCCAAAAAAGTTTGCCAAATTGCTTTTTGACCTTGACTTATTACAATTTCATTTTGATTTAAATTCATGTGTCAAAAATAAAAAAATCCCGATAAGAAAACACTTATCGGGATTATTATTTTAATAAAAAAACTGAATTAGTCTGCTAAAACAATTACTTTATTGTTATTCATTTCTATAGTACCAGAGTTAATAGCTAACCAATATGTTTGCTCGTTTACTTTAGTAAATTTAGCTAAATTGGCTTTATCAATATTAAAACTAGTTGCATTAATTTTTACGTTTCCTTTTTGAAGAATCGAAACTACTGCAGCGTGATTATTTAACATTTGAAACTCGCCATTGATTCCTGGAACAGATACGGATGTAACTTCTCCTGAAAATAAGGTTGCTTCTGGTGATACTATTTCTAAAATCATATTTTTAGGCTTTTAGCTTTAAGCTTTATGCTTTAAGCGAATTATTATGCTTCCGCTAACATTTTTTCTCCAGCTTCAATAGCTTCTTGAATACTTCCTTTAAGGTTGAAAGCTGATTCTGGTAAACGGTCTAATTCACCATCCATAATCATATTAAATCCTTTGATAGTATCTTTAATATCTACTAAAACCCCTGGAATTCCTGTAAACTGTTCTGCTACGTGGAAAGGTTGAGATAAGAAACGTTGTACTTTACGAGCACGAGATACGACTAATTTATCTTCTTCAGATAATTCTTCCATACCTAAAATCGCGATAATATCTTGTAATTGTTTGTAACGTTGTAAAATTTCTTTTACTCTTTGTGCACAATCGTAGTGTTCATCACCTAAAACATCTGGAGTTAAGATACGAGAAGTAGAATCTAATGGATCTACCGCTGGATAAATACCTAACTCAGCAATTTTACGAGACAATACTGTTGTAGCATCTAAGTGAGCAAACGTTGTTGCTGGAGCAGGGTCAGTTAAATCATCCGCAGGTACGTAAACCGCTTGTACAGATGTAATAGATCCTGTTTTTGTTGAAGTAATACGCTCTTGCATTACCCCCATCTCTGTTGCCAAAGTTGGTTGGTAACCTACCGCAGATGGCATACGTCCTAAAAGTGCAGATACTTCAGAACCCGCTTGTGTAAAACGGAAAATGTTATCTACGAAGAAAAGTACGTCTTTTCCTTGTCCAGTTCCAGCTCCATCACGGAAATATTCCGCAATAGATAATCCTGATAATGCTACACGAGCACGAGCACCAGGAGGCTCATTC
>JAULXA010000049.1:0-5817 GCA_032118875.1 Flavobacterium sp. | reverse complement strand
CTGCTTTTTTAGGTGGTTTACCAATGATTGCTGAAGTAGCACGTAGTTCTTCAAATGTGAACAATGGTGGAAAAACGCGTTGGGCGAATTTCTTTCATGGTTTTTTCATTTTAGCTTTTTTATTAGTCGCTTCCCCATTATTAGAAATGATTCCGAATGCCGCATTAGCAGCCATGTTAGTTACAGTTGGAATAAAATTAGCACATCCAAAAGAATTCATTCATACGTTTGAAATTGGAAAAGAACAATTAGCTATATTTTTAGTGACTATTTTCTTTACATTATTTGAAGATTTATTAGTGGGTATCGCTGCTGGTATGATTTTAAATATGATTATTCATTTATTACACGGAACTCCAATTTCATCTTTCTTTAAAGCACCAACTGAAGTCGCTTTCGAAGGAAATGAGTATTTAGTTACGATTAGTAAAGCTGCAATTTTCACTAATTTCTTAGGAATTAAAAGAAAATTAGAAGAAATTCCATACGGATTTAACGTTACAATCGATTTAAAAAAGACAAAAATTGTAGACAATTCTGTTATGGAAAACTTAGAACATTTTATTCATGATTATGAATCTAACGGAGGAAAAGTAAAAATTAAAGGATTAGAAGATCATACGGCATTTTCTGCACATCCAAAATCTTCCAGAAAAAATTTAAATTTTGTTCATTAACAAATGAAAAGATATAGTCATTTCTTAGTAGCTCTAGTTGGGCTACTAGGAATTCTGTTGCCAAATAGTTCTAGAGCACAAACCAAAACAAGCAACAACGATGTTTGGTTTCATTATGTTGGCAAAAACATGTTAACCAAAAAGTTATCGTTTACATTAGAAGCTACTATGCGATATGCAAATGCAGTTTCAGAAAAACAACAATATTTTGTGAGACCGTCCTTTGATTATCAGTTTACTAAAAAATTTAATGGTAGCATTGGTTATTCGCACTACAACACATATGTATATGGAAGTCCAGCTTTAAACAAAACAGATATTCCTGAAGATCATGTTTGGATTCAAGGAACATTTGTGCATTCTAAAGGAAATTTTAAATTCACGCATCGTTTAAGAGATGAAAATAGGTTTGTTGGAATTGCAGTAAAAAACAGAACAGAATATTCTATTGATCATTATGAGTATAGAAACAGATTGCGATATATGTTTTTGATGAATTATACTTTAACGAAAAAAGAAGATAAAGTAAAATTATTTGGAATTGTAGGAAATGAAGCCTTTTTTAATTTAGGTTCAAATGCTGGAAAAACCTTTTTCAATCAGAACAGAATTATTGGAGGTTTAGGCTATAATATTGATAAAAACCAACAGATTCAACTGAATTATATCCATCAAAACATTTGGAATTACACGAATACTTTACAAGAAAGTAATCCAACTATTAGAATATCGTATATAACGAATTTAGATTTCAGTAAATAATAATAATAATAATAATAATAGAGTTTAGTTATAATGCGAAAAATCCGTCTTGATTCATTTCTTGACGGATTTTTTATGCTCATATATTTAATTATAAGTCTTACATTTATAGGATAAAATTTAAAAATGAATTTAAAACAAAAAATAGTATTTGTCTTGTTTTTTATGTTTTCAGTAACATTTGCTCAAAAAACAATTCAAGGTCAAGCCGTTTGGGTAGCCTATACAGGACAATACAAACTAACCAACAAGTTTGGTACACATTTAGAAGTTCAATGGCGTGGTGATGCTAATTTTGAGCAAAACAGACAGAACTTATTCCGAATTGGCGGCATGTATTATGTAAACAATCAAATTACACTAAGTGCAGGTTATGGATTGATTAAAACTTATAAGCAATCTTTAAATGATTTTTTTACAGAAAACCGAGCTTGGGAACAAATACAATACAATCATAATTGGTCTGAAAATAAAAACGTAATGTCTCATCGTTTTCGTTTAGAACAACGTTTTGTAGATAATATTGTTTTAAATAGTGATGATGAAGTTATAGTTGAAGCCACCAATTATCAAAACCGATTGCGTTATTTGAACCGAAATTTGTTTCATTTATTTACATTTAATAATGACAGAAATAAAGCCTACGCCATTTTACAAGACGAATTCTTTTTCAATTTAGGTGACAATAACGTGAATGCAAATTTCTTTGACCAAAATAGATTTTTACTTGGTTTCGGAATCAATTATGAAAATACTATTCGATTAGAAGTTGGTTATTTAAACCATTTAGTTACACCTGAAATCGGAAACAACATCATGAATCATAATGTTTCCATGAGCATTACGCATAATTTAGATTATACGAATTCGAAGAAGTAATAAAGTTTCTAAAAAACAAAAAACCGTCCTGATAAAATCAGGACGGTTTTTTTATACTTCGTAAATCTAAAGTCGTAAATCTAAAATTAGACTACATCATTCCTGGCATTCCTCCGCCCATTGGACTTGGACCTGCATCTTCTTTAATTTCGATTAAAGCACATTCTGTAGTTAAAATCATTCCAGCTACTGAAGCTGCATTTTCTAAAGCTACACGCGTTACTTTTTTCGGATCTATAATTCCAGCAGCTAACATTTGAACATATTCTCCTGTTTTAGCATTAAATCCGAAATCACCTGAACCATCAATCACTTTTGCAATTACTACAGAACCTTCTCCTCCAGCATTTTCAACAATAGTACGTAATGGAGATTCGATAGCTTTATTTATAATTTGAATTCCAGTTGCTTCGTCAGCATTTTCAGCTTTTAAATTTTCTAAAGCAATTTTAGCTCTCACTAAAGCCACTCCACCACCAGCAACAATTCCTTCTTCCACAGCAGCACGAGTCGCGTGTAACGCATCGTCTACTCTGTCTTTTTTCTCTTTCATTTCTACTTCAGAAGCAGCACCAACATATAATACAGCAACTCCACCAGCTAATTTAGCCAAACGTTCTTGTAACTTTTCTTTATCGTAGTCAGATGTAGAAGTTTCCATTTGTGCTTTAATTTGGTTCACACGACCTTTAATTAAGTCCGCTTCACCAGCACCATTTACAATAGTTGTATTATCTTTATCAATAGAAATTGTTTCAGCAGTACCTAACATTTCTAAAGTTGTGTTTTCTAATGAATACCCGCTTTCTTCAGCAATTACAGTTCCACCAGTTAAAATAGCGATGTCTTCTAACATAGCTTTTCTTCTGTCACCAAATCCGGGAGCTTTTACAGCAGCAATTTTTAATCCACCACGTAATTTGTTTACTACTAAAGTCGCTAACGCTTGTCCGTCAACATCTTCAGCAATAATTAATAACGGACGACTAGATTGTGCCACTGGTTCTAAAATTGGCAATAACTCTTGTAAGTTAGAGATTTTTTTATCGTATAATAACACATAAGGATTACTTAATTCAGCTACCATTTTGTCAGCATCCGTAACAAAATATGGAGATAAATATCCTCTGTCAAATTGCATTCCTTCTACAACATCTACATAAGTATCTGTTCCTTTTGCTTCTTCAACAGTAATCACACCTTCTTTTCCGACTTTCGTGAAAGCTTTAGCGATTAAATCACCAATAGTTTCGTCGTTATTTGCAGAAATAGAGGCTACTTGTTTAATTTTTTCAGAAGAATCACCAACTGATTGTGTTTGTTTTGCTAAATCGGCAACAATTGCTTCTACTGCTTTATCGATTCCACGTTTTAAATCCATTGGATTCGCTCCAGCAGCAACGTTTTTCAAACCTTCTTTTACGATAGCTTGTGCTAAAACCGTTGCAGTTGTAGTTCCGTCTCCAGCTAAATCATTCGTTTTTGAAGCTACTTCTTTTACCATTTGCGCACCCATATTTTCTAATGGATCTGCTAATTCAATTTCTTTTGCTACAGAAACTCCATCTTTAGTAACTGTTGGTCCACCAAATGATTTTGAAATAATTACATTTCTACCTTTTGGTCCTAAGGTTACTTTTACTGCATTTGCTAAAGCATCTACACCACGTTTTAAACCGTCACGTGCTTCTATATCAAATTTTATATCTTTTGCCATTGTAATTTTTTGTTTAAAGTTTAAGGTTGTTTTTGTTTAACGTTAAACAACCAATAAATCAATTTTAATAAATAGTATTTCAGAAATTAAAGTTTGCAACTTGAAACTTTAAACCTGAAACAAAAAGTTTATAATATCGCGTAAATTTCGTCTTCACGCATAATTAGGTAATCTTTACCTTCGTATTTTAATTCTGTTCCTGCATATTTACCGTACAAAACAGTATCGCCAACTTTTACAGTCATGGTATTTCCTGACGCAGTAGTTGTTTCTGCAGCAGAAGGTTCAATTACTACTCTATCTGCAATGGGTTTAATATTTAATGCCATAATTATATGAATATATTAGTTTATTTTCGGTCTTCCTATTTCAGAAATTGTGCCAAACGTAGTTTCTGACAAATTTACTTAAATAAAAAAGCCAGCACTGACAGGCTGGCATTTTATAATATGAATAGCAAAATATTATTTTGCAGAATCTACTGGTTTTGCAGCTGGAGTTGTAGCTGATTTAGCTGGAGCATCTTTAACGATTGCTGGAGCAGCATTTTCGTCTACTAATTTAGAACCACCTGTACTTCCGTTGAAACTTAAAGTTGATAATAAGATTAACAAGATTAATGAACCTCCTAAAACCCAAGTTGTCTTTTCTAAAAAGTCGGTAGTTTTTTGAACACCTCCCATTTGACCACCACCACCAAAAGATGAAGATAAACCTCCACTCTTAGGATTCTGAACCATAATAGTTAAGATTAATAAGAAACATACGATGATGATTAATGCTAAAAAAATTGTAAATGACATAACTTCTGTATTAATTATTTTGTTGTAAAATTTTTATATTTTTTATTCGGTCTGCAAAGAAACTACTTTTTTCTGGATATTTCAAAATTAAAATATCATAAGCTTGTATGGCTTTGGTATATTTTTTCTGTTCGAGATAGATTTGAGCCAAAGTTTCCGTCATAATTGAGGAAGGCATCTCGTTGCTTTTAGCCACATTTGCTGGTACTGACGTAGTGTCTTTTGCTTGAGGAATTTTCGGATTTAGTTCGATAAATTTTTCAATTAAGTCGAATTTTTTTTCTAATTCTGAAGACACTTCAAGTTGTTTTTCTTCTTGTTCACGAACAATTGGTGCAATTTTCGACAATTGTAACCATTCTGAAAAGGAATGTGTTTCGTTTTTTTCGAAATGTAATGGTTTTCCGATTTGTAATTCAGCTTCAACAATTTCATTTTGCGTTTTTGGTTCTGCACTTGCAACAAATTCTGTTCGAATAGTTGTATTAACTTTAGAAATCGCATTCAAATCAACAGTTAAACCTTCCTCCACTTGAACCAATTCGAAATCGGCAACAATAATATTCTGAATTTCGGCTTGGTATTTATCGTATACTTCTTGTTGGAAAATTTTAAAATCATCAGAAGTAACAAAATCGAACAACACACTTCTATCTGTAGTGTGAGCTGCTGTTTTCTTTAATTCGTAATTATACCTGAAACTTTCTTGATTATACAATCCTTTTAAATACAAAGCACGAGCGCTTTGATAAAAAGGAAATTCTTGCACAATAGTTTCTAGTATTAACGTTTGTTTGTCGTTAATAGCTTTAGAATTATTGAGTAAGTTGATATAATCGTTTGTGTTCATTATTTTGGGTAAAAGGTAAAGGGTTTTAGGTTAAAGACCTACCATTTCGCAAGAGATTCATTAAAAATATCTTGTGTAATTCGTTCGTAAATAACGTCTAAAGCGGCATTTAAAACGGAAGATGGTAAT
>JAULXA010000048.1:0-4154 GCA_032118875.1 Flavobacterium sp. | reverse complement strand
TTTTTCGCAGGTTATTCACCAGAAAGAATTAATCCAGGTGATAAAGAACATACCGTAGATAAAATTTTAAAAGTTACTGCCGGTTCTACTCCAGAAATTGGATTAAAAGTAGATGCCTTATACAATAGTGTCATTACTGCAGGAACGCATTTAGCACCAACAATTAAAGTAGCAGAAGCTGCTAAAGTTATAGAAAATTCGCAACGTGATATCAATATTGCGTTTGTAAACGAATTGGCAAAAATATTCAACATTCTAGATATTAATACACAAGATGTTTTAGAAGCTGCTGGAACAAAATGGAATTTTCTTCCTTTTAAGCCAGGTTTAGTGGGCGGACATTGTATTGGCGTTGATCCTTATTATTTGGCTCAAAAAGCCATGGAAGCGGGCTATCATCCAGAAATTATTTTAGCGGGTCGCCGTATGAATGATAGTATGGGAGAATATGTAGCTTCTGAAGTAGTGAAGCTTATGATAAAAAAAGAAATCGTTTTGCATCAAGCAGAAGTATTACTTTTAGGAATAACTTTCAAGGAAAATTGCCCTGATGTCCGAAATACAAAAATCGTAGATATCGTCCATGCTTTAAAAGAATACGGAATTCATATTACTATTTATGATCCTTGGGCAAAACCAGAAGAAGTCCTACATGAATACGGAATTGTAACTACTAAAACGATTCCAACATCTCAATTTGATGCTGTGATTTTAGGGGTATCTCATACCGTGTTTCATACTTTAAATATCGAATCGTTAACAAAAAGCAACAATGTTGTATATGATGTAAAAGGTTTCTTAACGGCTGAAGTTGACGGCAGATTGTAACAAATAAACTATGCAAATTAAAAACAAAATATTATTAATTACAGGCGGAACGGGTTCTTTTGGGAATGCCGTTTTGAGTCAGTTTTTACATACCGATCACTTTAAAGAAATCCGAATTTTAAGTCGCGACGAAAAAAAACAAGATGATTTACGAAAAAAAGTCAACAACAATAAAGTCAAATTTTATCTTGGTGATGTTCGTGATGTTCATAGTATTGATGCAGCGATAAAAGGTGTTGATTATATTTTTCACGCAGCTGCATTAAAACAAGTACCATCTTGTGAATTTTTTCCAATGGAAGCGGTGAAAACGAATATTATTGGAACAGATAATGTACTTACCATTGCTGAAAAATACGAAGTAAAAAAAGTGGTTGTTTTAAGTACGGATAAAGCCGCTTATCCAATTAATGCTATGGGAATGTCTAAAGCAATGATGGAAAAAGTGATGGTGGCCAAATCTCGTAACTTAGATGATACTAAAACTGTTTTTTGCGGTACACGTTACGGAAATGTAATGGCTTCGCGTGGTTCGGTGATTCCTTTGTTTGTAGATCAAATTAAAGTTGGTAAACCGATTACTATTACGGATCCAAATATGACGCGTTTTATGATGACGTTAGAAGATGCAGTAGATTTGGTTCTATACGCTTTCGAAAACGGAAATCAAGGCGATTTATTCGTGCAAAAATCTCCAGCGTGTACGATTGAAGTATTGGCAAAAGCCCTAAATTCATTATACAATTCGAATTCGGAAATTAAAATTATTGGTACACGTCACGGAGAAAAATTATTCGAAACTTTAGTCAATCGTGAAGATATGGTTAAAGCTGAAGATTGTGGAAATTATTTCAGAATTCCTGCTGATAATAGAGATTTAAATTATGAACAATATTTTTCTGAAGGTGATGTGAAACTGACAGAATTAGAAGAATATCATTCGCATAACACAGACATTTTAGATGTGGAAGCGATGAAACAATTGTTGTTGAAATTACCATTAATCAGAAAAGATATTTATGGAGAAGAAATCAATAAATATTTTGATCTTTAGAATAAAAAAGGGCGGATAAAATCCTCATAATCTTTTCAATCTGCGTGAAATAAGAAAAACTTAGCGACTTAGCGCCTTCGTGGCAAATAAATATGAAAATAGGAATTACAGGCCAAGAAGGTTTCGTTGGTAAACATTTATACAATACATTAGGTCTATTTCCTAATGAATTTCAACGTGTCGAATTTCAACGAAATTTTTTTGAAAACGAAAATGAATTAGACCAATTTGTTTCTCAGTGCGACGTAATTGTGCATTTAGCAGCCATGAATCGCCATGAAAGTCAAGAAGTTATTTATGAAACAAATGTAAATTTGGTTCAAAAATTAGTCGCTTCTTTAGAAAGAACAAACTCCAAACCACACGTTTTACTTTCTTCTTCAAGTCAAGAAGAACGTGATAATTTATACGGAAAATCAAAAAAAGAAGGTAGAGAATTACTTGTAAATTGGGCGGAAAAAAATCAAGCTATTTTTACAGGATTAGTCATTCCAAATGTTTTCGGACCTTTCGGGAAACCGTTTTATAACTCGGTAATTGCTACATTTTGTCACCAAGTCTCACATAACGAAACTCCCAAAATTGAGGTTGATGGCGATTTAAAACTGATTTACGTTGGCGAATTGACTCAAGAAATCATCAACCAAATCCGTACCAAAAATAATCAGCCAAAGCTAGAAATTCAACATACTTCGGAAAAGAAAGTGTCTGAGATTTTAACTTTATTACAACATTATAAATCAGAATATCAAGATAAAGGATGTATTCCAACATTGCCATCGACTTTCGAATTAAATTTATTTAATACCTTTAGATGTTATATGGATATTGCGACTCATTTTCCAGTGAAATTGATGCAACATACTGATGACAGAGGAAGTTTTGTAGAAATAATTCGTTTAGAAGTTGGCGGGCAAGTATCTTTTTCCACAACAAAGCCTGGAATAACAAGAGGTAATCATTTTCACACCAGAAAAATTGAACGTTTTGCGGTTATCAAAGGAAAAGCTTTAATTCAATTGCGAAAAATTGGAACGGATGAAGTTTTAAATTTCGAATTAAATGGAGACGAACCCGCTTATGTGGATATGCCAATTTGGTACACACATAATATAAAAAACATTGGCGATGATATTTTATATACCAATTTTTGGATAAACGAATTTTTCGATCCAAATGATGCAGATACGTATTTCGAAGAAGTTGAAAAGGCATAAGTTAAAAGGCATAAGTTAAAAGGCATAAGTTAAAAGAGCAAAATGAAAAAATTAAAACTGATAACAGTAGTAGGAACTAGACCAGAAATTATTCGTTTATCACGAGTGATGGCTGCTTTAGACGCTTCCGAAGCCATAGAACATATACTTGTTCATACGGGACAAAATTACGATTACGAATTAAATCAAATCTTTTTTGACGATTTAAGCATTCGTAAACCTGATTATTTCTTGAATGCTGCAGGACAAACAGCTACAGAAACAGTCGGACAAATTTTAATTAAAATCGATCCACTTTTAGAAGAACTACAACCAGATGCTTTTTTAGTTTTAGGTGATACGAACAGTTGCTTGTGTGCCATTCCAGCTAAAAAACGACAAATTCCGATTTTCCACATGGAAGCAGGAAACCGTTGTTTTGATCAAAGAGTACCTGAAGAAACCAACCGTAAGATTGTAGATCATATTTCTGATGTGAATTTGACTTACAGCGATATTGCTCGCGAATATTTACTTCGTGAAGGCTTACCAGCAGATAGAATTATCAAAACGGGTTCGCCAATGTTTGAAGTCTTACATCATTATTTGCCAAATATTCAAGCATCAGAAATTCTTTCCACTCTAAATTTAGAAAAAGGAAAGTACTTTGTAGTTTCTTCACATAGAGAAGAAAACATCAATAATCCTGATAATTTTAATGGCTTAATTGAAAGTTTAAATCAAATTGCAGATAAATATAAGTATCCAATTATTGTGAGTACACATCCGCGAACTCGTAACATGATTGAAAGTAAAAATGTAAAAGTTCGTGAAGAAGTTCAGTTTTTAAAACCAATGGGCTTCAACGATTATAATGCGTTACAAATGAATGCATTTGCCGTGTTATCGGATAGTGGAACGATTTCGGAAGAATCTTCTATTTTAAATTTTCCAGCTTTAAATATTCGTCAAGCACACGAACGACCAGAAGCTATGGAAGAAGCATCTGTAATGATGGTCGGACTTTCGCCAGAACGTATTATGCAAGGTTTGGTACAATTACAAACGCAAAAAAC
>JAULXA010000047.1:0-7491 GCA_032118875.1 Flavobacterium sp. | reverse complement strand
AATTATCACAGATGTTGCGAAAGTAACGAATATGAATTCCATACTTTTACGATATTTCAATCCAATTGGCGCACATGAAACGGCTGAAATTGGAGAATTACCTTTAGGAGTTCCTCAAAATTTAGTGCCATTTATTACTCAAACTGCTTTTGGTTTACGACAAGAACTTTCGGTTTACGGAAATGATTATCCAACACCAGACGGAACTGCAGTTAGAGATTATATTCACGTGGTTGATTTAGCAAAAGCTCATGTTATTGCAATGCAGCGTTTGTTGGATAAAAAAAATATCGAAAAAATTGAAACCTTCAATTTAGGAACAGGAACTGGAAGTTCAGTTTTAGAAGTGATTACTTCATTTGAAAAAGTTACTGGAGAAAAATTAAATTATAAAATTGTTGGAAGACGTGAAGGCGACATAACAGAAGCCTACGCGAACACCGACAAAGCCAACAACATTTTAGGCTGGAAAGCGGCTTTAAGTTTAGACGAAAGTTTGGCTAGCGCTTGGAAATGGGAACAGAAAATCAGAAAAAAATCTTAACAAAATAAACAGCAAAAAATGCCTAAAAATATAGATGTCAAACTAATACTTTCCATGATTATAGTGGGATTGGTTTGGGGAACCACATTTTTAGGTATTTCTGTAGCTGTTGAAACTATTCCGCCTTGGTATTCTACTACCATAAGAAACTTTATTGCGGCTTCTATTATCTTTATCATCCTTCTTTTTCAAAAAGAATTTAAATGGATTGGTTGGTTTTCATTACGACAACAACTTATTTTATCTGTTTTGATGTTAGTTTTTGCTAACGGTTTTACCACAGTGGCAGAACAAACTTTACCTTCTGGATTAACTTCCATCATAAGTGCTGTAAATCCAGTAGTCATCTTTTTATTAAGTATCGGATTTCAATTACAGAAACCAACTTGGAAAGGCGTTTTAGGTGTTTTATTAGGTTTTTCTGGCGTGCTTTTTATTTTTAAAGATGGCTTGGGTGATATTTTAAATCCAAACTACAAAACTGGTGTGTTATTTTTAAGTATCGCCATATTAAGTTGGGGTTTAGGAACTATTTATTCTAAGAAAATAAGCAGTCAATCTAACAATTTAACGCTAAATTTATTTTATCAATTTTTCTTAGCTTCCATCATACAGCTTGTGATGTCAGTAATTCTTCATCCCGACTCTGAAATTGAAAATTGGTCGACAAAAAGTATTGGCGCTATTGTATATTTAGCCATTTTTGGTTCGGTAATCGCCATGTTTTGTTATCAATATGCTTTGCAAAGAGTCACACCCATTCAGGTTTCAATCTTAACGTATGTAAATACTACAATAGCCGTTTTCTTGGGTTGGTATTTAAACAACGAAGTGGTTACTAAAGATTTTATTATTGCCGTAATTTTAATTATTATTGGCGTTTTTGTGATTAATTACAAAGGCAAAAAGTAGCATAAATCGTTATTTATACAAACTAAAAAATCCCAACTTTCATTGGGATTTCTTTCAAAGAATTACTTTTTAGAAGCTTCTTTCAATTTCTGTGCAGCTTCATCTAACTTCTCAGCACCTTTCTCAAGAGCTTCTCCAGCTTTTGCTTGAGTCGAATCAACTGCTTTGTCTAATTTCGC
This sequence comes from Flavobacterium sp., assembly GCA_032118875.1. Taxonomy (GTDB): domain Bacteria; phylum Bacteroidota; class Bacteroidia; order Flavobacteriales; family Flavobacteriaceae; genus Flavobacterium. The sequence goes on along the minus strand of JAULXA010000047.1, from coordinate 5,856 downwards.
AGCAGCCGTGTCAATCACTTCTTCCGTTTTAACTTCCAAAGAGTCCACTTTGTTTTCTAATTCTTTTTTGTTTTTGTCCTCGCAAGAAACTAAAACTGCAGCAACGAATGCTAAACCTAAAATTGCTTTTTTCATTTTGGTTGTGATTTAATAAGTTATTGTTTTTTTGAACTTATAAATCAATATTCAAATTGCGTGCCAAAAATTTAAACTTTTCCTAAAGTATATAATTGTTCCATAGTTGGCGTTTTACTTCCGCCTGCAGGCTCTAAAGTAATACCAAAAGCTTCCGCTCCAACTGTACCATCCACTTCAATTAAATATTTCATTTTATCTTCCGCATTATCAATTAAACCAATACTTGTTGGCGTTAATGTTGGTGCTAATTTTAGTGACCAAACTTGGTATACCATTCCATCTGGAGGTGTTGGTAAACTAGATGCATCTATAAAAACTTTATTCGTTTTATTGTTCCAATATACTTTAGCAGAGGATGTTGGCGAAATCGCTTGACCCGCTAATTTGACTACTACATTATTTTCATCTTTTAATACAGAATACGAAGTATTAATTTGATTATTTAATCTTTCTTTAGCAGATACAGTTTGTTCTAAAACATTTTTTTTGTTCAGCAAATCGTCAATTTCATTTGCATTATTTTGTTGTAAATTATATAAATAACCACAGCTTAATAAGAAAACAGCAGCAGCTGTCCAGCCTATATACTGACTTAAATTTGATTTTGATTTTGGTTTCAGTTGAATTACATCTGTATCAATATCTAATTTCTGTTTGATTTTATTATAATTTTCAGCCGACAAAGTAGGAGCAAAACTAGATGACAAAGCAATAACCGATTTCTCTATAGAAACTATTTCATTTTGTACATCAGCATCATCAGCCGCAATTTTAGCAATTTCAGCCGTTTCTGTTTCAGATAATAATCCGAAAACATACAACTCTAAATTACCTGACTCTATTAGTTCTCTGTTTTTCATCATTATACTTGTAAATAAGTTCTTAAATCGTTGATACAAGTTCTATTTAAAGTTTTTACTGTACCTAATGGCATCTCCAATTCTTCTGAAGTTTCCGCTTGAGTATATCCTTTAAAAAATAACAAATCTATAATTTGAATACATTTTGGTTTAAGTTTTTTAATAAACTCACTTACACCAATAATATCAATTTTATTCATAAACTTATTCTCGTTATCTATTATACCTACGAAATTATCGATGTCTTGGTTTTTCAAAGATTTATTATATCCTTTAGACCTCATTTTGTCTATAGTTGTATTTCTTGTGATATTTAACATCCAAGTATATAGTCTTCCTTTTTCTGTATTGTATGAATCAATATTTGACCAAATCTTTACAAATACATCTTGTAAAACATCTTCAGCTTCTTCTCTGTTTTTTATTAAATTAGAAATTACAGCAAACAAGCTTTTTGAATACATATTATATAAATAGGTGTAAGCTTTGCCATCTTTCTTTTCAATAAGACTTAATACTTCTTCTTGACTCATATATTATTTATTTATAGTTCTTACAAATCTAAATAAAAATATTATAAATAAACTCCTGTTTTAAATATTAACAAATTTTGTTTTTTGTTTAACCTTGATAAAAATAATAATTTTTAAGTATCTAAAAAAAATAAATGATTTTAAATCCAAGGTTTTATTTTTTTCGTAAGTAAGTAAAATGAAATCTTAAAAATCACAAATCGATATGAAAAAATTACTATTTATCACGACGTTATTAGCCATCAATTTTATAAACGCTCAAGTTGGAATTGGCACAACAGAAATACAAAATGGCGTAGAATTACAAATTGAAAGTAATACTAAAGGACTTTTAATCCCAAGAATAGCATTAACGACAACATTATTAGCGGCACCAGTTGGCCCAGCACCAATTGCAACAGGAATTCTTATTTACAATACGGCCACAGCAGGTATTGGCATAACTGGTGTTACCCCAGGTTTTTATTACTGGTCTGGAACGGAATGGGTAGCCCTACGATCAACTGCCGGACAAAACTGGAGTTTAACAGGAAATAGTGGAACTTCTCCTGGAACTCAATACTTAGGAACAACTGACAATCAGAATTTACAAATTAGAACTAATGCTACATTAAGAATGACTGTAGAAAACGATGGTCAAGTAATTGTAGGAACAGGAACTCCTCAAACTAACACGTTAACAACGATAAATGCAGGAGCTGCGCAAATTGGATTGTTCGTGAATAGTTCCAATTCGGCAAGAACCATCCGTGCACTAAATGCTACAAATACGATGTTTGTTATTGATGGTGGAAATTTAGATGCCAATGGCGGAAGAGGAGTAATTGGAATTAGTGCAAATCCTGCTGCAAATGCAACTTCTACAGTAATGGGAGTACTTGGAGTTGGTGGAAGAACGACTTTTACAGAATTACCAGGGGAATCTATTGGAATATCCGGACAAGGAACAACAGGTATTTATGCCAGAGGTGTCGGTAAAGGTGCTGGTGTTGATTATAATACTGGATATTTTGAATACGATCAAGATGACAATTTAACTACAAGCAACGGACCTTTTGCTAGAATTGCTGGTAAAGATGTAAATTATTTCGGTAGTGGATCGGCTGCAGCCAGAGATGTAACCTATGGAGGATATTTTGATGCGAATACTTCTACAACAGATTTTGTTTTCGTTGGCGCAAGAAACAATGGAACGTCTTATAAAGTTTTAGGAGGTGGATCAGTATCAACTATGGTGAAAGACGACGAAGGAAATAACCGAATTTTACATGCTACAGAAACTCCAGAAATTTTATTTGAAGATTTTGGAACAGGAAAATTAATAAATGGTGAGGCTTATATTTCAATTGATAGATTATTGAGTAAGCATATTTATGTTGACGAAAAACACCCAATGAAAGTTTTCATTCAATTAGAAGGTGATTGCAAAGGTGTATTTGTTACCGAAAAAACTATAAATGGATTTAAAGTGAAAGAATTAAGTAACGGAAAATCTAATGTGTCCTTTTCATGGAACTTAGTTGCCAATAGAGCAGATGTATTAGACAAATCAGGAAAAATTGAATCTAAACATGTAGATGTTCGTTTCCCAATTGGACCAAACAAATTAAACACAGAAAAACAAGTAGAAAGAAAATACGAAATTAAAGACCGAGAATAAGGAATTAATCTCAATCAAATAAAAATCTCAATTATGAAAATAGTTGAGATTTTTTTATTCTGACAAGCTCAATAATAACAGCCTATAAAACCTCCAAAAAAAAACTTTTAAAAATAATTCACACTTTTTAAAACCAAGAACAAACTTTTTCCGTAAGTGTATGTATAATCATTAAAAAACATAAAAATGAAAAAATCAAAATTGTATGTAGGCCTTTCGTTAATAGCGGTTACAGGTTTATTATTAGTAGCGGCAGATCACATTGATTCGCCAGGTGTTTCAAACACAGGAAATGACATTACAGATGTATATGCGTTTCAAGGTGCTGACACAAACAACTTAGTATTTGTTGTAAACTCTCAAGGGTTATTAACTCCAGGAACAACAGGAGCAGCAACATTTAAGGAAAATGTACTTACAGAAATCAACATTGACAACAATGGTGATAATGTAGAAGATTTAGTAATTCAAGCTATTAAAAGAGGTAGCAAAATGTATTTCTTCGGACCAGTTGCTCCAGGAGCGACAGGAACAAGTAGCACAATTAAAACTTCAAACGCAGCAGGATCTGTAGAAATTTCTCAATACGGAAATGCAGCTATCACATCAACTTCAGGTGGAATGAAATTTTTCGCTGGACCAAGAGATGATCCTTTCTTTTTTGACTTAGGTCAATTCCAAGCTATTTTAGGCGGAACAGCAACAGGATTTAACAACCCAGGAACAGATACTTTCGCAGGAACAAATGTATTATCTACTGTTATTGAAGTTCCAAAATCAATGTTAGGAACTAGTGCTTCAATTAACGTTTGGGCTGAAACAAAACAAAAACAATAATTAATTTTAAATCGAAACAAAATGAAAATAAATTCTATAAAATTTCTGACTTTCTCAATTCTTGCAGCTACTACATTTGTAAGTTGTAATAATGATGACTCGACTACTGAAGATCAAACAGATTTCTCAGGAACTTACGTACAAAAAGATCAAATGGCTCGTCCAGCAATAAATACCGTATTTATTGGTTCAGGTGCACCAAAAGATGCTTTCAACACAACTACTCCATCTGCAATGGGAGCTAACTATCAATCGGTATTTCAATCAAGATTATTAGCTTTAAATGCAGGTTACACTACTAATGCATTAGGACAAACAGCAACTCAATTAACAACATTATTAGCAACAGACGTATTAGGCGTATCAAAAACTGGAACAACAACATTTTTTGACGGAACTAATGTATTAACAGGAAGAGCTTTAGCAGATGATGTTATTGACGTGGAATTATTATTAATTTTTGGAGGACCAACTGGAGGATCAAATCCAGGATTAACTTCAGACCACGTTGGTGCAAATGACAAAGCATTTTTACCTGCATTCCCTTACTTAGCAACAGCTTGGTAAAAAAAATACTAGCGTGCATAAGTAAAATTGTGCACGCTATTTTTTCAAAAAACTAAACTAAAAAAAAACTAAAAAATACAACAATGAAAATATCTAATCTTTTAAAAATTATACTTTTTACAATTAGTATATCTAGTTGTACAAACGAAAAATCAAAAATTACAAACGCTTCAGATTACAATTCTTTTTTAAATATATCTGAAAATAAAAACATACAACTGACAAAAACAGAAATTGATTTCTGGCAAAAAAAATACGATGCAGCTCCAAATCAAACGAGTTATCTAAGTCAATTAGCTGGTTATTACTCCTCATTATTTGATGCTACTTTTGAAGTCAATCATTTATACAAAGCGGAAGAATTATTATTAAAAGTAAACTCAGATTTACAATTTTCAGAAGTTGGACCCATTCGTGCTTTAGCAAAAAATTACATCACACAGCATCGTTTTAAAGAAGCGTTGATTTTAGCAAACAAAGCCTTAAAAATTGGTGAAGGTTTCAAAGAAACTCAAAAACTACTTTTTGATGTCAATATGGAATTAGGAAATTATGCAGAAGCCAAAAAAAACTTAACTAGATTTCACAACACAGAAGATTTCGATTATTTAATTCGAATGGCAAAATGGAACGATCACATCGGAGATTTACCAACGGCAATTACTTTAATGGAAAAAGCAACAAGTAAAGCAGAGTTAAACGAAAATACAAGTTTGAAAATTTGGTCGTATTCTAATTTAGGAGATATGTATGGTCATGCTGGAAGAATTTCTGACAGTTATGCCTATTATTTAAAAACACTTAAAGAAGACGAAAACAACTATTATGCTTTAAAAGGAATTGCTTGGATTGCCTTTTCTCACGAAAAAAACACGAAAGAAGCCAACCGAATTATAGACATAATTGCAAAAAAACACAATTCGCCAGACTTCAAGTTATTTAAAGCAGAGATGGCAGAATTCAACAAAAATGAAAAAGAAAAAAACAAACACTTACAAGATTATTTCGCAGCTCTAAAAAACAGAAATTATGGTGTAATGTATAACAAATACAACGCTATTTTATTTTCAGATAATAAAAAAGAGGCTGTAAAAGCTTTAGAAATTGCTTATCAAGAAATTAAAAACCGACCAACTCCAGAATCATATGATTTATTAGCTTGGGCGAATTACAACTTAGGAAACACTAAAAAAGCATTAGAAATTTGCGAAAAACATATCGTAAATAAATCTTTTGAACCAGAAATAAATTACCATTTAGC
>JAULXA010000046.1:665-2433 GCA_032118875.1 Flavobacterium sp. | reverse complement strand
CTTTAGGTTTAGGGATGAGAGTTATTGCTGCTGATAAATATGTAAGCGATGCTGTAATTCGTGTCGAATTTTACAATGGACAATTTATCAATGTTGACATGATTACAGAACCTTTAGAAGATGTATTAAAACATTCAGATTTTATTACCATTCACGTTCCATCTCAAGATGGATATGTGTTAGACAAAGCGGAATTTGATATCATGAAAAATGATGTTGGAATTGTCAATTGTGCTCGTGGTGGTGTAATTAATGAAGTTGCACTAATTGAAGCTTTAGATGCTGAAAAAGTATTGTTTGCTGGATTAGATGTTTTTGAAAACGAACCTACTCCAGAAATTCAAATCTTAATGCATTCAAAAATTTCATTGTCTCCACATATTGGAGCGGCTACGTTAGAAGCTCAAGACCGAATCGGAACAGAGTTAGCAGAACAAATTATTAGTTTATTAAAAAATAAATAATTTTTTTTATCTTTATTAAAACTAAAAAACAAAAACTATGTTTGATCAATTAACAGAATTAGTAAAGCAATATGGTGGCGAAGCGGTTGTAAACAATCCAGCAGTACCAAATGAACAAAACGAAGCCGTATTGGAAGAAGCCAACGGATCCATTCTTTCCGGATTAAAAGATATGGTAGCTAGTGGAAATATTGGTGATTTAGCAGGAATGCTTTCAGGAAAAACACCAATTGACATGAATAATCCTGTGGTAGCAGAATTAGCTGGAAAAGTAACTGGAAATTTAGGTGAAAAATTCGGATTATCTCCAGAGGCAGCAGGAAGTGTTGCTGGTGGATTAATTCCTCAAGTTTTGAGCGGATTAGTAAACAAAGCTAAAGATCCAAATCAACCAGGATTTAATATTCAAGACATAATTGCTGGAATTTCTAACGGACAAGGTGGAGGATTAATGGATATGGTAACCAAATATGGCGGACAGTTTGGCTTAGACCAAGATGGTGACGGACAAGTTGGAATGAGCGATGCCGTTGCTGCAGTTTCTAAAAAATCTGGTGGTTTAGGCGGATTATTAGGAAAGCTTTTTGGAAAGTAAAATTTTATTTAAATTCAATATAAATTGCACCGATAATTCGGTGCTTTTTTTTTATCTTTATGCTTTCAAAAAATAATCTATGAGAAAGTTTTTATTTCTTCTTTTCATTACTTCCGTTTTCCAGTTTTCATGTAACTCTAATAAAAATTTTAGTTCTGAAAATACGGAAAAATTGACAAGCGATACCATTCATATTTCAAATCCAGATTTAGAATATGATGTGATTATTATTGATAGTGGTTTTTCAACTTGGTTTAACACGTTTGCCAAACCAAAAAACTTTTACTCTCAATCGTATTTAGAAGCGAGAAACAGGATTTGGATAGCAGAATGGAATTTTCGTGCAAGCAGCCCAATTACATATGGAAACATGTATGAAATGCCAATTGATTACAACAACAGTACAGATTACGGTTATCATGTAAACTATATGATTTACAATTATTTAGTTTATTTTCAAATCACAAACAAACAAAAATTAGGAGGTTTTACCGCTCGGATTTAATTTATGAACAAACTGAAGCAACGCTGGAACATTACAAGTAATTTTCAGCTTTTTATTATATTATTAGTTTTCGCCATCACAGGCTCAACTTCAGCATTAATTGCAAAGCCTATCTTAACTTTTATAGGAATTACCAAAGAAAGTGTAGGTATTTGGCTTTACATTCTTCTTTATATTATTATCATTTTACCCATATACAAAGTA
>JAULXA010000046.1:0-655 GCA_032118875.1 Flavobacterium sp. | reverse complement strand
ATTGGTACACTCGTCGGTCAACATACTTTCTTCTGGAATTTTATTAAAAAAATGTTGGATAGAATGGGTTTAGGATTTATTCATAGGATTTTTGAGAAATAGAATCATTTTAACTTTTTATTCCACAATTATACACCTAATTTCTTCTCAGAAAATCGTACTTTTGCAAAAATCTACTTAGTTGTATGCAACACACAGAAAATTCTATTGAAATTATTGGGGCTCGTACTCATAATTTAAAAAATATTGATGTTACCATTCCTCGTGAAAAATTAGTCGTAATTACTGGTTTATCAGGCTCTGGGAAGTCGTCATTAGCGTTTGATACGATTTATGCTGAAGGGCAACGTCGATACATCGAAACCTTTTCTGCTTATGCACGTCAGTTTTTAGGCGGCTTGGAACGACCAGATGTAGATAAAATTGACGGATTGTCTCCAGTTATTGCCATCGAACAAAAAACAACGAATAAAAGTCCGCGTTCAACTGTTGGAACTATTACTGAAATTTACGATTTTCTTAGATTATTATTTGCTCGTGCCGCTGATGCATACAGTTACAATACGGGCGAAAAAATGGTTTCGTATTCAGATGATCAAATTAAAAATTTAATTCACGAAGAATTCGACGGGAAAAAAATTAATATTTTAGCACC
>JAULXA010000045.1:0-3879 GCA_032118875.1 Flavobacterium sp. | reverse complement strand
GAAGTGATTCAAAAAGCTATTGATACAAATGAAGGACAAACCGTTTGGTTAACTTCAATTGGCGTAAATGAATTAGGAGAACAAGTTTCAGAAATGCAATTTGAATGGACGTTAAAAGCAAGAAGCAGAAAATAAACATTTGTTAATGTAAGTTAATCTTAGTTAATGTTTATTGTTAAGTGTCAGCATGTTGTAAATTTGTATACTAAATCTTATAAAATGAACGTTTTAATAACAGGTGCTACTGGATTGGTAGGTAATAAACTAGTTGCCTTGCTTCAAACAGACAATCATGTAATACATTACTTATCTACTTCTAAATCGAAATTAAAAGACAATCCTAATTACAAAGGCTTTTATTGGAATCCATCTACGGGTGAAATTGATACAAAAGCATTTGAAGATGTTTCCGTAATTATACATTTAGCTGGAGCTTCTATTTCTAAAAAATGGACAAAAGCCTACAAAAAAGAAATTATTGAAAGTCGAGTTGAAGGTGCGAATTTAATTTTCGAAACGTTAAAAGCAATTCCAAATAAAGTGGAACGATTTATTTCAGCTTCGGCAGTTGGAATTTATCCTAACGATTTAAATTACGTATATCATGAAAATAATACTCAAATTGATGAGTCATTTCTTGGAGAAGTAACACAACTTTGGGAGCAAAGTGCCAATCAATTTAAAGCTCTGTCAATTATGGTTTCAATTGTCAGAATTGGAGTTGTTTTTGCCAAAGAATCTGGCGCATTAGTTGAAATGACAAAACCTATTAAATATGGTTTCGGTGCCGTTTTATCTTCTGGTGAACAATATGTTTCTTGGATTCATGTTGAAGATTTAGTTGGAGTGTTCAAATACATTTTAGATAATAACTTAAAAGGTGTTTATAATGCGGTTTCTCCTTATCCAATAACCAATGAAGAATTAACAAAAGCGATCGCCAAAACGATTAACAAACCTTTGTTTCTGCCAAATGTGCCGAAATTTATGTTAAATTTACTTTTAGGCGAAATGCATATTATATTAACTAGTAGTCAAAATGTAAGTTGCAGAAAAATATTAGATGCTGGTTTTCAATTTCATTTTGCCTCACTTAATAAATCGTTGCAGAATCTCTTAAAATAAAGGTTATAGAGAATAAAATAAAAAAGTGTTACGTTTCAATTAACGTAACACTTTTTAGTTATATAATTTAAGATGAAATAAATTATTAATACTTTTCAAATTTATGTAATTGATTTGGAAGAAACTCTTAAAGAAATATTAAAATTTCTTCTAAAACGCCTTAAAATAAAAAATAAAGTACTGACAATGTGTCATAAAATAAAGTATGGCAACACTTTTGCAATCTGAATTTGAAAATAAAATATACAATCATGAGTCAAGAAAATACTGAAAACATCGAAAAAGAAATCATTCAGGATGAAAATGTGGTAGAAAACCAAGATGTTCAAGAAAATAATGAACCAGAAGTGTCAGTTGAAGATCAATTGCAAGAACAAAAAGATAAATTCATAAGACTTTACGCAGAATTTGAAAATTACAAAAAGAGAACTTCAAAAGAACGTGTAGAGTTATTTAAAACCGCAGGGCAAGAAATTTTACAATCTATGTTACCAGTTCTTGACGATTTTGATAGAGCTTGGGCTCAAGTGTCTCAATCTGAAGATGAAGCTTTAGTTAAAGGTGTAGAATTAATTCATGAAAAATTAAAATCTACATTAATGTCAAAAGGTTTAGAAGTAGTTGAGATTAAAGCAGGTGATGCATTTGATGCAGATTTCGCTGAAGCAATTACTCAAATTCCAGCTCCAACTCCTAAATTAAAAGGGAAAATTGTTGATGTAATTGAAAAAGGTTACAAATTAGGTGACAAAATTATCCGTTTTCCAAAAGTAATTTTAGGTAATTAATTTTGTTTCAAGTTTAAAGTTTCAAGTTTGGTAAAACCTGAAACAAAATAACTTGAAACCTGAAACTAAAAAAAATGAGTAAAAAAGATTTTTACGAAGTATTAGGTATAGCAAGAAATGCTTCTCCTGAAGAAATAAAAAAAGCTTACAGAAAAAAAGCAATTAAATACCATCCAGATAAAAATCCGGGTGACGCAACGGCAGAAGAAAATTTTAAAACCTGTGCAGAAGCATATGAAGTTTTAAGCGATCCTAACAAAAAAGCTAAATACGACCAATATGGTCACCAAGCCTTTGATGGTAATGGTGGTTTTGGCGGTGGGCATCACATGAACATGGACGATATTTTCAGTCAATTTGGAGATATTTTCGGTGGTGGTTTCGGCGGATTTGGCGGAGGCGGAGGCGGAGGTCAACGCAGAATGAAAGGAAGCAATTTACGTATTAAAGTAAAACTGACTTTAGAAGAAATTGCTAATGGTGTTGAGAAAAAAGTAAAAGTTAAACGTAAAGTACAAGCACCTGGTGTAACGTATAAAACGTGTTCTACTTGTAATGGTCAAGGTCAAGTGATGCGTGTGACAAACACTATTTTAGGTCGTATGCAAACTGCGGCAACTTGTCCTAATTGTGGTGGAGCCGGACAAATGATTGACAGCAAACCTGCCAATGCAGATAGTCAAGGTTTTATTACTGATGACGATACCGTTTCAATTAAAATTCCTGCTGGAGTTGTTGATGGCATGCAATTGAAAGTTTCTGGAAAAGGAAACGATGCGCCAGGGAAAAACAGTATTCCAGGAGATTTAATCGTAGCTATTGAAGAAATTGAACACGAGTTTTTAAAACGTGAAGGTGAAAATTTACATTATGATTTGTATATTAACTTCTCTGAAGCCGCTTTAGGAATTTCAAAAGAAATTGAAACCGTTTCAGGTAAAGTTCGTATTAAATTAGAAGAAGGCATCCAATCAGGAAAAATTCTTCGCTTAAAAGGAAAAGGAATTCCAAGTTTAAACAGTTACGGAAATGGCGATTTGTTAGTTCACGTAAATGTTTGGACACCAAAAACCTTAAACAAAGAACAAAAACAATTTTTCGAAAAAATGATCGAAGATGAAAACTTTATTCCGAATCCGGAAAAGTCAGATAAATCATTTTTTGAAAAAGTGAAAGATATGTTCTCATAAATAAAAAATATTTCATACATTTGATGTTCAGTTTTTTAGGAAACTGAAATCTTTTTCATAGCAATTTTTCCCATCCTAATTTTTTAAAATAAGGATGGGATTTATTTTTTAAATTCATTTGAATTTATTTTACTTTTATGTTTGAAAAAAATGTAACAAAAACCCTATATTCTATACTAATTGAAAAAAGAAATACTGCAAAATGAGTAATATTTTAGAAGTAAAAAATGTTGTGAAACAATATGGCGATTATACCGCGCTAAACGCTGTTTCATTAAATGTTCCTGAAGGAAGTATATATGGTTTATTAGGACCAAATGGTGCCGGAAAAACATCCTTAATTCGTATCATCAATCAAATTACTTTACCAGATGCTGGTGAAATTATTTTAAACGGTGAAAAACTTAATCCAAATCACATTTCAATGATTGGCTATATGCCTGAAGAACGCGGTTTGTATAAATCTATGAAAGTAGGTGAACAATGTTTGTACTTAGCGCAACTGAAAGGAATGAGCAAACAAGAAGCTAAAAAACAGCTGAAATATTGGTTCGAAAAGTTTGAAATTGAAACTTGGTGGGACAAAAAATTGCAAGAACTTTCTAAAGGTATGGCTCAAAAAGTGCAATTTATTGTCACCGTACTTCACAATCCGAAATTATTAATTTTAGACGAACCTTTTTCTGGTTTCGATCCTGTAAATGCAAATTTAATTAAGGATGAAATTATCGAGTTAAACAAAAAAGGAACATCAATCATATTTTCAACACACCGAA
>JAULXA010000044.1:0-4454 GCA_032118875.1 Flavobacterium sp. | reverse complement strand
GCTTTTGCAATAAATGGCACCGTACGAGAGGCTCTTGGATTGGCTTCAATAATATAAACGATATCGTCTTTAATCGCAAACTGAATGTTAATCAATCCAACTGTTTTTAAAGCTACCGCAATTTTCTTGGTATGATCTTTAATTTGTTGCATTACAAATTCACCCAAGTTAAACGGTGGCAAAGTAGCATTACTATCTCCAGAATGCACACCACAAGGCTCAATATGCTCCATAATTCCGATAATGTAAACATTTCCATCGGCATCACAAATCGCATCTGCTTCTGCTTCTATCGCACCATCTAAATAATGATCCAATAATAATTTATTTCCAGGAATCGATTTTAATAAATCAATTACATGTTCTTCTAATTCTTGTTTGTTAATTACGATTTTCATTCCTTGACCACCCAAAACATAAGAAGGACGCACTAATAATGGGAAATCTAAAGTATCTGCTAATTTGGAAGCTTCTTCCGCACTTTCCGCAATTCCGAATTGTGGGAAAGGAATTTTTAATTCAGTTAATAATTCTGAGAATCTTCCTCTATCTTCCGCTAAATCTAACGCATCAAATGAAGTTCCTAAAATTTTAATGCCATATTTAGATAATTTTTCTGCTAATTTTAAAGCAGTTTGTCCACCTAATTGCACAATTACACCTTCTGGTTTTTCATGCTGAATGATGTCGTAAATATGTTCCCAGAAAACAGGCTCGAAATACAATTTATCAGCCGTATCAAAATCGGTAGAAACCGTTTCTGGATTACAGTTAATCATAATCGTTTCATAACCACATTCTTTCGCAGCTAAAACCCCATGAACACAAGAATAATCGAACTCAATTCCTTGTCCAATTCTATTCGGTCCAGAACCTAAAACCACTACTTTTTTCTTGTCGGTTACAATACTTTCGTTATGAACGTATCTTGTTCCGTCAGGTCTTTCAATCTCTGCTTCAAAAGTCGAATAATAATAAGGGGTTTGTGCTTTAAATTCTGCAGAACAAGTATCTACTAATTTGTACACACGTTGAATGTTCATTTCATCGCGTAATTTGTGAACCTGACTTTCTAAACAACCCATCATATGAGCAATTTGTCTGTCTCCGTACCCTTTTTGTTTCGCTTCTAATAATAATTCTTTTGGTAAAGAATCAATTTTATATTTCGAAATTTCTTTCTCTAAGTGGAATAATTCTTCATATTGTTTTAAGAACCACATATCAATTTTTGTGATTTCATGAATTCTACTTAATGGAATTCCCATCGCAATAGCATCATAAATAACAAAAACTCTATCCCAACTTGCAAAAGTTAGTTTTTCAATAATTTGTTCGTAGTTGGTATATCCTTTTCCGTCAGCTCCTAACCCATTTCGTTTAATCTCTAAAGATTGAGTCGCTTTGTGTAACGCTTCTTGAAACGAACGTCCAATTCCCATTACTTCTCCAACAGATTTCATTTGAAGGCCTAAAGTTCTATCTGCTCCTTCAAATTTATCGAAATTCCAACGTGGTATTTTTACGATTACATAATCTAAAGTCGGCTCAAATAAAGCAGAAGTCGATTTTGTAATTTGATTTTGTAATTCATCTAAGTTATATCCTAAAGCTAATTTCGATGCGATTTTCGCAATTGGATAACCTGTAGCTTTTGAAGCCAATGCCGAAGAACGAGACACACGAGGATTGATTTCAATCGCCACAATATCTTCTTTTTCATCTGGTGAAACCGCGAATTGTACGTTACAACCTCCAGCAAAATTTCCGATAGAACGCATCATCAAGATCGCCATATCACGCATTCTTTGAAAAGTCGTGTCCGATAAAGTCATCGCTGGCGCCACAGTAATAGAATCTCCAGTATGAATTCCCATTGGATCCATATTTTCAATCGTACAGATGATAACCACATTATCGTTATTATCACGTAATAATTCTAATTCGTATTCTTTCCAACCCATTAAAGCTTTGTCAATCAAAACTTCGTGAATTGGAGAAGCTTCTAAACCATACGTTAAAGCGGCATCAAAATCTTCTTTTTTATACACGATTGCTGCTCCAGTTCCACCCAAAGTAAACGAAGGACGAATTACCAAAGGAAAACCGAATTCTTGCTCAATCTCTTTCCCTTTTAAGAAAGAATTAGCCGTTTTTGCAGGCGCTTGAGGAATACCAATCTTGTTTAATAAATTTTTAAATTGTTCTCTATCTTCTGTAATATTAATCGCGTTGATATCTACACCTATTAATCTTACATTGAAATCTTTCCAAATTCCTTTTTCGTCCGCTTCAATACACAAGTTTAACGCAGTTTGACCTCCCATAGTTGGTAAAACGGCATCAATTTGAGGATGTGCTTTAAGGATTTCTATAATAGATTTTGTAGTAAGAGGTTTCAAATATACATGATCCGCCATAGTTGGATCCGTCATGATAGTTGCAGGATTCGAATTGATCAGAATTACTTCTATTCCTTCTTCTCTTAAAGAGCGTGCTGATTGAGAACCAGCATAATCAAATTCACAGGCTTGTCCGATTACAATTGGTCCAGAACCAATGATTAATACCGATTTAATTGAGTTGTCTTTAGGCATGTTGTTGTGTTGTTGTGGGTTGTAAATTTTTGCAAATATATAAAAAAAAGGTGCTACTATTAAAATAGTAACACCCTGATATTTTGTTTAAATAAAAACATTATTTTTTATGTCTTGGTTCACAAGATACAGTCAATTTATGTCTTCCTTTAGCTCTACGACGAGCAAGCACTTTTCTTCCGTTAGGAGATGACATTCTGTCCATGAAACCGTGCTTATTTCTTCTTTTTCTCTTTGATGGTTGAAACGTTCTCTTACTCATTGCTAGTATTTTTAAATTCTATATAATTCTTTAATAAAATGGCTTTCTTTAAACCGAGTGCAAATATACAAAGACTTTTTTCAAATACAAATACTTTTTTAAAAATATTTTTAATAGATTTTATTACCTTTGCAATCTAAACTAAAAATCATGTTCAATAAAAACATAAAACTTATTGTTGCTGCGAGTATTATAGCGTTTGCAATTTATCAATTTACGGACGGAAATATAGGAAATGGTATTTTCTTACTACTATTATCTGCTATTTTTATCTTATTTTACTTTAAAAACGAATTAATTATTTTGTCTTTTCTACAATTAAGAAAGCAAAATTTTGAAGGAGCTAAGAAATATTTAGATATGATCAGCAATCCTGATACGGCTTTAGTAAAAAAACAACAAGGGTATTATAACTACCTAAATGGTTTAATGGTTTCTCAAACCAACTTACATCAAGCAGAAAAGTACTTCAGAAAAGCAATTGAATTAGGTTTAAGCATGGATCAAGATTTAGCCTTAGCCAAATTACAATTAGCAGGAATTGCGGCTTCAAAAAGAAGAAAAATAGAAGCTGAAAAATTATTAGGTGAAGCTAAAAAATTAGACAAACACAATATGTTGAAAGATCAAATTGTAATGATGAAACAACAATTGAAAAGAATTTAATACCTTAAGAGTCCCAATCGGGACTCTTTTTTTTGCCTAATTTTAAAAAAAGGAAGATTTTTATACTATATACTGTTTCGAAATTCTCCCTTCAATAAATTATTTAATCTCCTAAAGATTAAATACTTCCTATATAATATTCTAATCTGCACAAATTAATAGCAGTACTTTTATCTATACAGGATTGTAATCCATCTTTTAATAAAACACACTTCATTTACAAGTAATTAGAATCAATTCCAGAATAGATTAAACAGACAAAAACAAAAATAAAATAATGATTATAATACAAATAAGAATACTCTTCTCTTAAGAAACAAAAATGAAATTGGGATAATTATAACCAATTTAGGAAGAGAAATTTGTAAACTAAAAGATCCAATTTCCCTTCTTAAAAACGATTGAATTTACTTCAAAAACGCATAAATACCTCTTAATATAAGAGCTATTCTACCCAAAAAAATACTTTTTTCACTTCTTACAAGATAAATTTCTCCCTACATATTTTCTGGGCGTTCCCTCGTTGCACAAATATTCCTTTTACCACACGTTACGTCTTACAACGAGGTCGTGTGTTGCGCTATATCTTTTATTTTGTTGCATGAGTCTGTTGTTGAACTAGATAACTCACAGAAGCAACAAAAAAAAGGATGCCACTCCACCCACTAACGCATAGGTTTTCAGAACAAAAATCTGCTATAAACAAAAAAATCGTCCTATAGGAACGATATATAACTCAACCAAAGATAGGATTTTCTAAAAGAAAGCGGCATTTTAAGAATAAAAGCATCCCGATATGCACTCATTTTCAAAAGACACAATCCTCTATAAACAAAAAATCGTCCCATCGGGACTATATATAGGTAAAAAAAGGATACCACTCCACGCACTAAAGCATAAAATAATTGCTTTAAACAAGAAACCGTCCC
>JAULXA010000043.1:0-9006 GCA_032118875.1 Flavobacterium sp. | reverse complement strand
TGAAATTATAGATTGGAAACAACCTTTTTCAAAAATTGAAATCGGAAAAATTCAAACCCTACAAGAAGGAAATAAAATTGCCATTTTATCAACAGGAACAATAGGAAATAACGTTTCAAAAGCAATTACAAATACTGGAAAATCAGAAAATTACTCTCATTTTCATGTCGGTTGGATTAAACCTTTGGATATTGAAAAATTAGAAAGTATTTTTGCCAACCATTCTACAATTGTAACTATTGAAGAAGGAACATTAAATGGTGGATTAGGAAGTATAATTAATACCTTTGCCATACAAAATAATTACAAGAATAAAATCATAAATCGCGGTGTTTCTGATGCCTTTATTGAGCACGGAACCGTAAAACAATTATTTGAATTAACACATTTAGACACCTTAAGTTTAACCCAATTATTTATTGACATAAATCATGATTAAAAGAATTTTATTTTTCACTGTATTCGTTTTTTCAACTGCGACTTTTTCTCAAATTATTAGAACTGAAAAACCAGACACTATCTCAAATTGGAAAAAAATAAATAAAGTTGGTTTAGATTTCACACAAATTACCTTTTTAAACTGGTCCGCTGGAGGAAATAATTCCATTTCAGGGTTAGCAAAAGGACAATTCATTAGAAACTATTTAAATGATAATAAAAAATGGGACAATGAATTAATTATTCGTTATGGAATAAACAAACAAGAAAGTCAAGATGTTAGAAAAACAGATGACCAAATCAATTTGAATTCTACTTTAGGCTACAGAAGAGATACGATTAGCAATTGGTATTATGGAGGGAAATTTAGTTTTTTAACTCAATTTTCGAATGGTTATAGTTATCCGAATGTAGCTCAAGCCATTTCAAAACCATTTGCACCAGCTTATATTTTCTTAGGAGTTGGAGCAGAATATTCGAGAAAAGATTTAGGTTTTAACATCTATTTATCGCCATTAACTCAAAAAACAACTTTAGTTTTAGATAGAAGATTGTCTAATAGTGGCGCATTTGGAGTTGAAAAAGCGGTTTATGATGAAACAGGAACAATTCTTCTAAGAAATGGAAAACGTCACAGAACGGAATTAGGAGCTTTAATTTCAAGTCAGTACAAGAAAAAAATTATGGATAACATCAACTTAGACACAAGAGCAACTTTATATTCGGATTATATAAATGAATTTGGAAACATAGATGTAGATTGGCAACTTGGAATTGAAATGATTGTAAACAAATATGTTAGAGCCAATTTAGGAACTCATTTATTGTATGACAACGACATTAAAAACAAAAGAGAAGTGGAAGGCGTTCAAATAACTGAAGGTCCAAAAGTGCAATGGAAACAAATTATTGGAGTTGGATTGGAATATACATTTTAAATAAAATATTTTAGTATTCTCTATACAATTTTTGATTCTCTCAATCTTAAAATGAGAGAATCAAAAATTACTCGAACTGACGAAAACTAAAATTTCAAACTCACCACATACCCTTCATACGTTCTCACGTTAAATACGGCTCCATCTTCAAAAATTAAGTATTGTCCTTTAATTCCGACTACTTTCCCTGAGAAATTTGGTGTTTTTTCTAAATTTAAACTCGACACTTTAACAGGATATTTGTTTACTGGGAAATCAAAATCATATAACGTGTCTTCTTCAATAAAATAAGGTAAAATTTCTTCGGGCAACCATTGTTTTAATTTCATTTTTTCTTCATGTAAACTTACAACTGGCACTTCGTTTTTTAGCATTTTTTGCCAATTCGTTTTATCTGCAAAATGATTTTTTAAGGCAACTTCGGCAACTCCAGCCAAATACCTATTTGGTGTTTCTATAATTGGCAATGCTTGCACTGCTCCTTGATCAATCCAACGTGTAGGAACTTGCGTGTTTCTTGTTACACCAACTTTCACTTCACTTGATAAAGCTAAATAAACCGTATGTGGTTGCAATTGCACACGTTTTTCGTAAGCTAAATCTCTATCTTCTATATCTAAATGCGCAGTACTTAATTCTGGCCTCATAATCCAATCAGCTGCAGCTGGAATTGTTGAAAAACAATCGTAACAAAAACCTTGTCGCCAAATTTTCTTTGTTTTTTTACAATTTAAACATTGATACCCTTTGTGTGTAATTTCTATATCTTTATTAATTAACTGATTAACATTAATAAAATTGGAATCGAAAATTAAATAATACTGAATTGGAGCACCCATTTCGGTTTCCATTTTTGTTAAGGTTCCTTCAAAAGTTGTCATAAAAATTGTAATTGATATAAAAATTATTATTTTTGGTAAAGTTATAAAAATACCGATACTCAAATGCCATTACCAATAATAAATTCGATTGCCTCATGGATTTTAAAAAAACGTATTCATCAAATTGAATTGTTTACTAAATATCCCATGGAAGTACAGGAAGAAATATTATTTGGGTTATTAAGATCGGCAGAAAATACAGTTTTAGGAAAAAAATATGACTATCATAGTATTAAAAACTATGAAACTTTTAATGAAAGAATTCCCGTTTCTACGTACGAAGAATTAGAACCTTACATTGAGCAAACGCGTCAAGGCGCACAAAATATATTTTGGAATTCAAACATCAAATATTTTGCAAAATCGAGCGGAACTACTAATGCAAAAAGTAAATTTATTCCAGTCAGTTCTGAAGCTTTAGAAAACAATCATTACAAAGCTAGTAAAGATTTGTTGTGTATGTATCTGAACAACAATGAAGATTCGCAATTATTCACTGGTAAAAGTTTACGCTTAGGCGGCAGCAAAGAATTGTACGAAAACAACAATACTATTTTTGGCGATTTATCGGCTATTTTGATAGACAATATGCCTATGTGGGCTGAGTTTAGCTCCACTCCAAGCAATAAAACTTCTTTGATGAGCGATTGGGAAACCAAATTACCAGCCATAATTAAAGAAAGTAGTTTAGAGAATGTAACTAGTATTGCTGGAGTTCCAAGTTGGATGATGGTTTTACTAAACAAAACATTAGAAGAAAACAACAAAACAAATATTTTAGAAATTTGGCCCAATTTGGAAGTCTATTTTCATGGTGGTGTAAGTTTTGATCCGTACAAAGAACAATACAAAAAAATATTTCCAAAAGAAAACTTTAAGTATTACGAAATTTATAATGCTTCGGAAGGATTTTTCGCTTTACAAGACAGAAATGATTCTAACGAATTATTATTAATGTTAGATTATGGTATTTTTTACGAATTTATTCCAATGGAAACTTTCGGAAAAGAAGATCAAAAAGTGATTCCGTTGAGTGAAGTCGAAATTGGTAAAAATTACGCGTTAGTTATTACCACTAATTCTGGTTTATGGCGTTATTTAATTGGCGATACGATTCGTTTTACCTCATTAAATCCTTTCCGAATTAAAGTTACAGGAAGAACCAAACATCACATTAACGTTTTTGGAGAAGAATTAATGGTTGAAAATACCGATTCCGCTTTAGCCAAAACTTGCGCAACATTAAACTGCGAAATATTAGATTATACTGTAGCGCCCATTTTTATGGAAGGTAAAGAAAAAGGGGCGCATGAATGGATCATTGAATTTAAAAAATATCCTGAAAATATTGATAATTTTACGGAATTATTAGACAAAAACCTGCAACAAGTCAATTCCGATTACGAAGCCAAACGATTTAACAACATGACTTTAAATAAATTAGTATTACATGTTGCTAAAGAAAATTTGTTTTATAATTGGTTGAAAAAAAATGACAAACTAGGTGGGCAACACAAAATCCCAAGACTTTCAAACTCAAGAAATTACCTAGAAGAACTTCTTCAATCTTAAAAAAAAAGCCTTATTTATTTACGAAAAAATAACATTCGTGCATTTTATCGAATAAAGCGGTTTATTGTCGATTTTAATTTTTTTGCACTTTTTAAGACATGATATTTGCACAAAATTCAGAATATAAGACGTTTTTATAACAAAAATGTATATTTTTGCACCCCCTAAATATATTATCTAAAATTAACCATGAAAACAAAATTTTTAATACTTACATTAATTTCTTTACTATTCAATGTAGCAACTGCTCAAGAACCTGTTAGAAATGCAAGATTAGATTCTATAAACGACATAATAAATAAAAACGCCAAAGGATTACGATTTGTTTTAAGCGAAGTCAGCGTTAATTCTGAATTATCTGAGATTGGAACTTCTTTCTTTAAAAACAAATTCATCATTTTGTCTAACAAAAAAAGAAGACACTATGAAACTACAATTAACGAAGACACAAAAACACCCAACAACAATTTATATTGTGTAAGTGTTGACAGCACTGGAAATTTAACTTTTCCTCTTTTATTTGCTTCTGCAATTGACTCAAAAGATAACGAAGGTACAATTGCGTTTACCCCAGATGAAAACAAAGTTTTCTTTACACAATCTACAAAAGAAAACCCAAATGTTTACAAGTTATATACAGCTGATTTAGATATCAAATCTGACAAATATTGGACAAACATTACGGAATTAAAATTAATGGATGATAAATATTCAGTTGAGACTCCATTTGTTTCTAACGATGGTAAAAAATTATATTTCTCTTCAAACATTCCTGGTGGAGCTGGTGGTTATGATTTATATGAAGTAGCAATTTTAGATAACGGAACGTTAGGCGCTCCTATGAACTTAGGTTCTAAAATAAACACCAAAGAAGACGAAAAATTTCCTTTCATTTCTAATGACAATAACTATTTGTTTTTCTCTTCAAAAGGACATACAAATATGGGAGGTTTTGATGTTTTCAGATCTTCAATCACACAAGATGGTTACCACACTGCATTTAATTTAGGTGGCACGTTAAATTCAAGAAAAGACGATTTAGCTTTTGTTATGGTAAATGATACTAAAGGTTATGTTTCTTCAGATAAAACAGCTACAGACGGAAACTATGACATTTTTAGATACACATTAAGAATGGCACCAAATACAGTTTCCAAGTTAACTATTAAAGAAAAAACAACTGGAATTGTATTACCTAATACTAAAATTGTAGTTAAAAACGAATTTGGAAGAATATTGGCAGATGGAAAAACAGATGACAAAGGAAACATTTCTATCATTTATAATCCCTTAACCATTTATAATGTAACTGTAGAAAAAGAAGGTTATGAACCCTTAACAAAGCAGTTAACTTCTGGAGATTTTTACAGCGATACTGCTATTGAATTGAAACAAGCTAAACCAATTGTTACGGAAACAGAAATTGTGATTGAAAACATTTATTTCGATTTTAATAAAGCTACTATTAAACAAGAATCTACACTTTCTTTAAATAAAATTATTAGTGTATTAAATGAAAATGCTTCAATGTCAATTTCAATATTTGCACACACGGATGCAAAAGGTTCAGATGAATACAACAAAGTGTTATCTGAAAAAAGAGCTAAAGCAACTTTTGATTATTTAGTTTCGAAAGGAATTAGCAAAAACCGTTTGAAATACATGGGAATGGGTGAAATGGAATTGAAAGTAAAATGTACAACTTGTACGGCTGAAGAAGACCAATTAAACAGAAGAACAGAATTTAAAATTAACAAGTAATAAATACAACAAAATAATGTCAATTAAAAAAATTATTGCAGGAGTAGCAGTTGCATCACTATTAACCTCTTGCTCTAGTAGAGGCTGGAGTTGTAAAGCAAGATATGTTAATGCAAAAACCGTTACAACTGAAAAAAAGGCAGCATAAAAGTACACAACAACTATAAAAAAAGAAAAAGGGCAATCAATAATTTGATTGCCCTTTTTTATTATATTAGATTTTACTTTATGAAGCGACTTGCAACTTTTGAAGTAAATTCTTGTTTAATGTTTGTTCTGCAAATTCGCGAGTTACATTTAAGTCTTTCTCATCAGAACTTGGCAATTCGAACATGGCGTCAGTTAAAATAGCTTCACATAACGAACGTAAACCACGTGCTCCCAATTTATATTCTAAAGCTTTTTCCACAATGAAATCTAAGGCTTCATCTTCAATGGTAAACGTGACATCATCCATTTCAAATAACTTCTGATATTGTTTTATTAAAGCATTTTTAGGCTCTGTTAAAATCGCTCGTAATGTTTTCGCATCTAATGGATCCATGTGTGATAAAACTGGCATACGACCAATAATTTCAGGAATTAAACCAAACTCTTTTACATCGCGAGGAATAATATACTGCAACAAATTGTTTTCGTCCACTTTATCTAAATCTTTAGACGCGCTGAAACCCATTGCTTGACGGTTTAATCTTTTTGAAATGATACGTTCAATACCATCAAAAGCACCACCAGCAATAAATAAAATATTTTGAGTATTGACCTCAACAAATTTTTGATCTGGATGTTTTCTTCCACCTTTTGGCGGTACATTCACAATCGAACCTTCTAACAGTTTCAATAATGCTTGTTGCACGCCTTCTCCAGAAACATCTCTTGTAATAGAAGGATTATCACTCTTACGAGCAATTTTATCAATCTCGTCAATAAAAACGATTCCTCTTTCGGCTTTAGCCACATCATAATCGGCAGCTTGAAGCAAACGGGTTAAAATACTTTCCACATCTTCACCCACATAACCTGCTTCTGTTAAAATAGTAGCATCCACAATAGCCAAAGGTACATTTAACATTTTCGCAATGGTTTTTGCGACTAACGTTTTTCCAGTTCCGGTTTGTCCTACAATTAAAATGTTACTTTTTTCTATTTCAACATCATCATTTGTAACTTGTTGGGCCAAACGTTTGTAGTGATTATAAACCGCTACACTTAGCACTTTTTTGGTTTGTTCTTGTCCGATTACATACTCATTCAAAAACGCATTTATTTCTTTCGGCTTGCGTAGTACTAAGTCTCCAAAAGCTTCTTCACTCATGGTTCCTTTCAATTCTTCTAAAACGATACCATGCGCCTGCTCAATACATTTATCGCAAATATGCGAATCAATACCTGCAATTAATAAATTAGTTTCTGGCTTTTTCCTTCCACAAAACGAACATTCTAATACTTCTTTTGCCATTATTTTGGGTTTTGGGTGTTAGATTTTGGGTATTTGGTAAAATTTTGCCTTTACCTTTTACCTATAATCTTTCACCTCATTCATTATCTTCTTAATACTTCATCAATCATTCCGTATTCCTTTGCTTCATCGGCAATCATCCAATAATCACGTTCGCTATCTTGGAATACTTTTTCTATAGGTTGTTTTGAGTGAGATGAAATAATTTGATATAATTCATCTTTCAATTTCAACATTTCTCTCAAGTTTATCTCCATATCTGTTGCAACACCTTGTGCTCCACCTGATGGTTGATGAATCATAACTCTTGAATGTGGTAATGCTGAACGTTTCCCTTCTGCACCGGCACATAATAAAACCGCACCCATTGAAGCTGCCATTCCTGTACAAATAGTCGCTACATCTGGTTTGATGTATTGCATCGTATCGTAAATACCCAAACCTGCATATACACTTCCACCTGGAGAGTTGATATAAATTTGAATGTCTTTAGAAGCATCTACACTTTCTAAAAACAATAATTGCGCTTGAATAATATTCGCCATATAATCATCAACTCCCGTTCCCATGAATATAATTCTATCCATCATTAAACGTGAAAAAACGTCTAATTGAGAAATGTTTAATTGGCGTTCTTCGATAATATAAGGCGTTAAACTACCTACCAATTTATCGTAATACAAACTATTTACACCGTGTTTTTTTGTTGCAAATTTTTTAAATTCTTTTCCGTAGTTCATTTTAAATTTTATTTAAAAGTTTATGGTTTAAAGTTTGGTTCTAAATATAAAAAACGTCAAACCAAAATGGTTTGACGTTCAAATATACTAATTTTTATCAATATTACATTTCGCCATACATAGCTTTAACAAAATCTTGGTAATTCACTTCTTTTTCAGTCGCTTTTACGTTTGTTTTGTATAAATCAATCATTTTTAAGCTTAAAACTTGGTCAGAAATACGCTTAATTTCTTCTTGATTAGACATAACTCTTGAAACAATTCCGTCTACTTCTGCATCCGTTGCATTAGCTTGTCCGAATTGAGCCATTTGTTGTCTGATTAATCCTGACGTGAACGCTTTTAATTCTTCAAAACGCACTTGCAAGTTATTTTGAATGAAAATTTTAGATTCGATTAATTGGTAACGTAAACCTCTTTCTGATTTTACGAATTCAGCTTCCGCTTGTTCTTCAGTTAATGGCGTTTCACCAATCGTTTGAATCCATTTTTTTAAGAATGTAACTGGTAATTCAAATTGAGTAGTTTCTAATAATGCTTCGGTTACATCGTTTAAAAACTTTTGATCTGCTTGTTGAACGAATTGTTGTTCTGCGTCTTCTTTGATTTTTCCTTTTAATCCTTCTACAGTTGTAACTTCACCATTAGGGAATAATTTCGCGAATAATTCGTCGTTAATTTCTGCTTTTTCAATAGATTGAATGGCATCAATTGTGAAATTCACTTCGATATCTAAACCATGAACATCATCATGAGCTACTTTTAAATAGTCCATTAATTGGTGATCGTCGTTAAATAAACCTTTAGTTTTTAAAACTACTACATCTCCAACTTTCTTACCCATAAATTGTTTTGCTGTTTTTGCATCTGCAAAAATATCTAAACTAATTAAAGCTTGGTTTTCAATTCCTTTTTCTTCGTTAGAGAATGTTCCGTTAATTTCGAAACCTTCTTTTACTTCTGTTTCCGTAAGGATTTTACCGTATTGCTTTTGAATTCTTTCTACTTGCTCGTTTAATAAAGCGTCGTCAGCGATAATTTTATAACGCGTTACACCTGCTGCTCTAGCTAAGTCTACAGAAAATTCTGGCGCTAAACCTAATTCATATTCGAAAACTAATTCATCCGCTTTCCAATCGAAATTCTCATCAATACGAGGCAAAGCATTACCTAATAAATCTAATTTTTCTTTAGCAATATAATCTGTTAAACCTTTG
>JAULXA010000042.1:0-4530 GCA_032118875.1 Flavobacterium sp. | reverse complement strand
TAATAATATATTCACAATAATTCCACCCAACATCACAATTAAACGTTGCCAAGCTGGTTTTGAACGAAATTCCCATGGTTGTGGTTCTTGTTTCAATTGATCGGCATCCATACTTTCGTCTATCATACCAGAAATTTTGACATAACCACCTAAGGGTAACCATCCAATTCCCCATTCGGTTTCGCCAATTTTCTTTTTCAATAATGAAAAACCAACATCCATAAACAAGTAGAATTTTTCTACTCGCATTTTAAATATTTTAGCTGTTATATAGTGTCCGAATTCATGAAGAATTACTAAAACTGATAGTATAAAAAGTATTTGTGCAACTTGAATCATTGTATTTTGATTTGTATTTAAAAAGCAAAAGTAAGGTTTTCACCTTACTTTTTAATATTATTTTATGGTTAGCCTATTTTTTTATGAAATTTTTATGAAAGACACCTTCCGAAGTTTCAATTTTTAAAAAGTGAACACCACTAGACAATTGAGAAGTATCGATAGTATTCTTATAATCAGTCGCCATAAGTTGTCCTAGATTATTATAAATTTCAACTTTCTGTAAAGTAAAATTACTAGGAAATTGAATGGTTAATTCATTTTCAGCAGGAACAGGATAAATAGAAACAGCTCTGTTAATATCAAAACTCTCATTTCCTAAAGTTACTGTATTGTTTTTAGATATAATGTGTTTGTTTGGATCAAAAGTTACACCAGTTACTGCAAACGGAACTGCAACAATAAACTCTTGAGTATCTGTTGTATTATTAACGACTACATCTAAAGTTTGTCCGCTACTTCCCGTTAATCTGATTTCAATTGGCATCTCAAAAAACGGCACACTTATATGCGATTGAGTTTGATTTACCGTAATTTTAGCCTGTCCTGCTCCCCAGTTTTGGGCCACAACATCATACGTTGGGAATCCTTGTCCATAAACCCAATCATTAAAAAATTCCGTTAAATCTGAACCATAAGCAGCTTCTAAATGCGATTTGAAATTAGCTGTAACCGCATAACCATAAGCTAATGCTGGATCTGCTAAATAGGTATTCAAGGCATTGAAAAAAGTAACATCACCCAATTTCCAACGAAGCATATGTGACACCATCGCTCCTTTGAAATAAGTAAAAGATTGGCTGAAAATTCTACCTGAATCTAAAGCTTGTGTATCCGTTAAATACAAATTACTTCCAATTGAAGAACTTGTTGCGCCATTAATTCTTGTGTTTTTCCAACTTACAAAATTTGCAGCAGGATCAAAATTCTCCACTACTAATCCAGACATATATTCCGTTAAACCTTCATTTAACCAAATGTCTTTCCAAGTTCCACAAGTAATTTTATCTCCAAACCATTGGTGAGCTAATTCATGTGCAATTAACCCTCGGCTCCAACTGTTCATAAAAGAAACGGTTGTATGTTCCATTCCACCACCTAAACCAGCGCGAGCATGACCATATTTTTCATTTCTAAAAGGATAAGGTCCAATTTTCGTTTCAAAAAAGTTCATAATAGCAGGTGTTACTGCTAAACTAGCCTGTGAAGATGCAGATTCTTCTGGATACAAATAATTTACTATCGGAAAATAAGGACTAGCAACAGTTCCTAAACCCGCTTGTTGATTAAATATTTCATAATTCGTTACTGCAATCGCAACCAAATAAGCTGGTATTGGATAATTATGTTTAAAATGTGTTATCGCATTAGCACCTGATATAACTCGACTTTGTTGTAATCCATTGGAAACCGAATTATACTGTGATGGAGCTGTAATATACACATCAATACTATTAACTTTATCATTTAAATCTTGCTTACATGGCCACCAACTTCTAGCGCCAAATGGCTCTGACAATGTCCATAAAACAGGTATACCTGCATGAGTTCCTCTAGAAAACTCCTGTTCCGTGTTTGGTGGTGTTCCCGAATAAGTAATTACAACAGTTGCACTTGTTCCTAAAGTAACAGCGGTTGGAAAATTAATTGTTAGTTGATTTGTAGTTTGTGAATAGGTTAAATTACTGCTATTCATTGTAACAGAACTAACCACTAATTGTGAAGCCATATCAAAAGCTACAGTATTCATATTTGACAATGCGGTAAAAGTTGTTTTCACAACACCACTTATTGCAGAACTAGAAGGACTTACAGTAAAATTAAGTTCATGATAGGTTACATCATAATTTTGAGTGTTCGGATTTACTAGAACATTCATAGCTCTGGAAGCAGATTTCATTTCAGATTCTACCATTTTATCAAATTCTGAATCAGCAGATTGCGAAAAACAGAAAGATGTTAGTAAAACGAAAAAGATTTGGGTGGTTTTTTTCATTATTTTTAAATTAAAAGACGAAAATAGGCAAATATTTTTAATTTTAAACAATTTTGACCTTCTTTACGTTGTAATTTAACAATTGTGCATTTTCTTTTCCTAAAAATTTACAACAATTCCTTACATTTGCTTTCCAAAAATAAACAAACATGTTACAAGTACATTTTATTAGAGAAAACAAAGAAGAAGTCATTACGCGCTTAGCGAAAAAGAACTTCGAAGCTACTGCTATTGTAGAGCTTGTGGTGGAATTAGACGAAAAACGTAGAAACACACAAGTAGAATTAGACAATCTTTTAGCCGAATCTAATAAATTATCCAAAGACATTGGCGAAATGATGAAAAATGGCGAAAAAGCCAAAGCCGAAATCTTAAAGGAAAAAACGACTCAAATTAGAGAAAATTCTAAAACATTAAATGAAACTTTAAATGCGATTGCGAACCAATTGCAAGACGAGTTATACAAATTACCGAATTTACCTGCAGAGATTGTTCCTTTCGGAAAAACGCCTGAGGAAAATTTGAATGTTTTTGAAGAAGGTGACATTCCTAAATTACACGAAGGTGCTTTACCGCACTGGGAATTAGCCAAAAAATACGATATCATTGATTTTGAATTAGGTGTGAAAATCGCTGGTGCAGGATTTCCTGTTTACAAAGGAAAAGGTGCCAAATTGCAACGTGCTTTAATCTCCTATTTCTTAGACAAGAATACTGATGCAGGTTACAAAGAATATCAAGTTCCGCATTTAGTCAACGAAGCTTCAGCTTATGGAACTGGACAATTGCCAGACAAAGACGGACAAATGTATCACGACGCTACAGATAATTTATATTTAATTCCAACTGCGGAAGTGCCTGTAACGAATATTTTCAGAGACGATTTAGTGGCTGAAAACGATTTGCCTATTTTATGTACAGGTTACACGCCATGTTTCCGTAGAGAAGCAGGTTCGTATGGCGCACACGTTCGTGGATTGAATCGTTTACACCAATTTGATAAAGTAGAAATTGTACGTATTGAAAAACCAGAAAACTCTTACGCAGCGTTAGACGGAATGGTAGAACACGTGAAAGAAATTTTACAAGAATTAAAATTACCATATAGAATTTTACGTTTATGTGGTGGCGATATGAGTTTTGCTTCAGCATTAACGTATGATTTCGAAGTGTTTTCAACAGCACAAGACCGTTGGTTAGAAATTTCTTCTGTATCTAATTTCGAAACTTTCCAAGCGAATAGATTAAAATTAAGATATAAAGATGCGAATGGTAAAAACCAATTGGCACATACGTTAAACGGAAGTTCATTAGCCTTACCAAGAGTTTTAGCTGGAATTTTAGAAAACTACCAAACACCAGAAGGAATCGTAATTCCGGAAGTGTTAAGAAGATATACTGGATTTGATATTATTGATTAAATCTTAAATCTTTACTAATAATGCACTGAGTTAACCATTTTTTGTTAATTTAGTGCATTACTTTTTTATGACAAAACTATTCACATATCTGTTTTTCTTTTGCTCGCTAATTGGTTTTTCTCAAAACGAACTATTGGCGCAAAATTACTTTGACAAAGGCGAATTTGACAAAGCCACTTCGTTGTATGAAGAATTAGATAAAAAACAACCTGGAAATTTCTATTTCACGCAGAAATTAGTGAGTTGTTACCAAGGTTTAAAACAGTTTGACAAAGCCGAAAAATTACTTTTAAGCAAAAAAGAAAAATCCAATCAGCCTACATTTTTTGTAGAATTAGGATACAATGCCCAATTGCAAAAAGACCAAGCCAAAGCCGATTCATATTATAAAAAAGCAATTGATGCAGTAGCCAATCAGCCGAATTATGCGTATCAAATTGGACAAGCTTTCGAACAAAAATCGTTATTACAACAAGCGTATACTACGTATGAAATTGGTCAGAAAAATAATTCTGGAATGAATTTCGATTACCAAATGGCTTTACTTCAAGGTCAAATGGGAAATTTAGATGTAATGGTGGTGAAATTGTTAGATTACTCCTATTCTAATGTTAATACGACTTTAAACGTTCAAAATCAGCTCGTGCTTTTTATGCAAGATGATGCTGAAAATGTATTTACGAATTCGTTAAAGAAAGAACTTTTAATCCGAACTCAGAAAACCCAAGATATTTATTGGAATCAGTTTTTGAGTTGGTTGTATGTGAATCAGAA
>JAULXA010000041.1:0-2555 GCA_032118875.1 Flavobacterium sp. | reverse complement strand
TGGTATTGATGAAGCCCAATTTTTTGATGATGAAATTGTAAATGTTTGCAATGAATTAGCCAACAACGGTATTCGCGTAATTGTAGCAGGTTTAGATATGGATTTTAAAGGAAATCCTTTCGGACCGATGCCTGCTTTGATGGCAACTGCAGAATATGTTACGAAAGTGCACGCCGTTTGTACCCGAACAGGAAATTTAGCCCATTATAGTTTTAGAAAATCGGCGGATGAAAAATTAGTCATGCTTGGTGAAACAGAAGAATACGAACCTTTGAGCAGAGCCGCTTACTACAAAGCGATGCGCGAAGAAAAAGAAGAGTAATGAAAATAACTTCAGAAATTTTAACTTCAGCAAATTTAAACTTTTCCGATTCAGCTATTGAATTTGACCATATTTCTATTGATAGTCGCAGTTTACAAAACGGAAATGCGACTTTGTTTTTTTGTTTGAAAGGACAAAATAATGACGCTCATGTTTTTATTGAAAGTTTAATTGAAAAAGGCGTTCAACATTTTGTTGTAGAATATATTCCTGAAAACGTAGATGGAAAAGCCCATTTTTGCGTAGTAGAAAACACCACAAATGCTTTACAAAATTTAGCGAGATCGTATAAAAATCAATTTCAAATTGAAACGATAGGTATAACCGGAAGTAACGGTAAAACCATCGTAAAAGAATGGTTGAACTTTTTATTAAGCCCAGATTTTTCTGTGGTTCGAAGTCCGAAAAGTTTCAATTCACAAGTTGGTGTGCCGCTTTCAATTTTCGGAATTAATGAAAATCATACTTTAGGTATTTTTGAAGCTGGAATTTCCTTAAAAGGTGAAATGCAAAAACTAGCTGAAATCATTCAACCGAATATTGGAATTTTTACCCATTTAGGCAACGCACATCAAGAAGGTTTTACTACTGTTGAAGAAAAAATTATTGAAAAATGCCAATTGTTTAAAAATTCTGAAATCGTCATTTTAGAAAAAAACGATTGGATAGAAAAACACATTACAACACCAACTTTTACGTGGAGTTTAGAAGATCCAAAAGCGAATCTTTTTGTGCTTAATAAAGTCAAAAACAACTTAAAAACAACTTTAGAAATTCAGTTTGAAGCACAAACCTTTAAAGTTACACTTCCTTTTACGGATGACATTTCTATTGAAAACGCGATAACTTGTATTGCTACTTTATTGTATTTAAAAACGGATATTTCGACAATAATTGAAAGAACTTCGAAATTATATAATATCGAAATTCGTTTACAAGCCAAAAAAGGAATTAACAATTGCTTACTAATTGATG
Organism: Flavobacterium sp.; assembly: GCA_032118875.1. Lineage (GTDB taxonomy): Bacteria > Bacteroidota > Bacteroidia > Flavobacteriales > Flavobacteriaceae > Flavobacterium. Next base: position 1,258 of record JAULXA010000041.1, on the reverse strand, counting down.
ATAGTTTTTCAAGCGATTATCAATCGTTAAAAATTGCGTTAGACTTTTTAGAGCAACAAAAACTACATCAGAAAAAAACGATTATTTTATCGGATATTTTTCAGAGTGGCTTGAATGTCAAAGAACTTTACAGTAACGTTATCAAGTTATTACAACAAAATAATATTACTCAAATTATAACAATTGGCGAAACTATTGGAACCTATTTCCAAGATGTACCACATGTGATTTCATTTGCCAATACAAATGCCTTTTTACAACAATTTAATACGGAATCTTTCAATAACGAAACCATTTTAATTAAAGGCGCAAGAAGTTTTAATTTTGATGAAATTGTCGTTTTATTAGAAGAAAAAGTTCACGAAACGGTTTTAGAAATCAATTTGGATGCGTTAACTTCTAATTATAATTTTTACAAAAAAAGGCTGAAAAACACTACCAAAATTATGGTGATGGTGAAAGCTTTTGGATATGGAAATGGTGGATATGAAATTGCGAAACAACTCGCACATTTAAAAACCGATTATTTAGGTGTGGCTTTCGCCGATGAGGGAATTGCACTACGAAAAGCTGGAATTACAACGCCGATTATGGTTTTGAATCCAGAAATTAGCAGTTATAAATCGATGATTGCTTATCATTTAGAACCTGAAATGTATACTATTTCTGGTTTGACTTCTTTTATCGAATTGGCCAAAGAAAAAAATCTTAATGCCTATCCAATTCATTTAAAAATTGACACTGGAATGCATCGTTTGGGATTTGAAGAAGAAAATATTGAAGAATTAATTGCTTTGTTACAACACAATAATTTTGTGAAAGTAACGAGTATCTTTTCGCATTTAGCGGCAACCGATAATTTAGATTTTAAAGATTTTACGTTACAACAAATTCATTTATTTGAAGCAATTTCAAATCAAATTTCAACCACATTAAACATTCAACCGATTCGTCATATTTTAAATACTTCTGGGATTTTTAATTATTCGGAATATCAATATGAAATGGTTCGTTTAGGAATAGGAATTTATGGCGTTGGAAATTCGGAAGACGAACAAAATTCACTTCAAAATGTAAGCACACTAAAAAGTGTTATTTCGCAAATTCGAACGGTGAAAGCCAACGAAAGTATTGGTTATAGCCGAAAATTTATGGTGAAAAAAGACATGCGAATTGCCACAATTCCTGTTGGTTACGCGGATGGAATTAGACGTGCTTGGGGAAATGAAAAAGGATTTGTTTTGATCAATAACCAAGA
>JAULXA010000040.1:0-4684 GCA_032118875.1 Flavobacterium sp. | reverse complement strand
TACACACCTTCGTTAGTTAAGAAAAATTCTACTCCAAAAAGTCCAGCACCACCTAAAGCTTCGGTTACTTTTTTAGCCATATCTTGTGCTTCTAAAATATCAGCGTTTGATACTCGGGCTGGTTGCCAACTTTCTTGATAATCGCCACGTTCTTGTCGGTGACCAATTGGGGCACAAAATAACGTTGGTAAATTATTATTTTGAGTCACTGTTAAAAGTGTAATTTCTGAATGGAAATTTACGAAAGCTTCTACGATAACTTCTACGATGTCACCACGAGAACCTTCGACTGCATACTTCCATGCTTTTTCAATATCTTCTTGAGATTTAATAGTCGATTGTCCTTTTCCAGACGAACTCATTAAGGGTTTTACCACGCAAGGCATTCCAACTTCAGCAACTGATTTTTGTAATTCCTCGAAAGAAGTCGCATAACGATAATTGGCTGTTTTTAAACCTAAATCTTTAGCAGCTAAATCGCGAATTGCTTTTCTGTTCATAGTAAAATTGGCTGCTTTTGCAGAAGGAACAACTGTTATTCCTTGCCTTTCATACTCATAAAAACGTTCGGTACGAATGGCTTCGATTTCTGGAACGATAAAATCGGGTTTATGTTTGGCTACGATTCTATCTAATTCGGCGCCATCAAGCATGTTGATGACTTCAAAACCGTGTGCGACTTGCATAGCTGGTGCATTTTCGTAACTATCAACTGCGATTACGGTTTGCCCGATGCGTTGTGCGGCGATTGCAAATTCTTTTCCTAGTTCACCAGAACCTAATAGTAGTATTTTTTTGTTCATCTTTTGTTGTGTTTATTACTTCAAAATTCGTTGTTCTAAATTGAATATTCAACATTTTTTAAAACTTGGAATGTTGAAGAACGAATGTTGAATATTGAATTGGGATTGCGTTAGGGATTACTTCACATTATTTTATTTTCATCGGAGTTCAGTGAACTTCGTTTGTAGTGAAAATCCTTTTATTTTTCATAAAAGATTGTAACGGAAAGCCCGACCCGCCGCGGCGGGGAACGCCCAAATAATTAAATTAAAAAAGCCCCAAGTTTCCAAGGGGCAAATATATTAAGACACAGCGTCTTTGATTCTTTTGATCGCTTCAATTAGTTGCTCTTCGCTAGTTGCGTATGAAAGTCGCAAGCAGTTTGGACTTCCGAAAGCGTCACCCGTTACGGTTGCTACGTTGGCTTCTGCTAATAAATACATAGCGAAATCTGTGGCATCTTTAATTTCAGTTCCTCTTAATGTTTTTCCGAAATAGAAAGATACATCTGGGAAAACGTAAAATGCACCATCAGGATTATTTAATTTGAAACCTGGAATGTCTTGCATTAATCCGAAAACTAAATCGCGACGTTTATGAAACGCGTCAACCATATATTTAATTTGAGAAGGATTCGCTTCTACTGCCGCTTTTGTAGCACGTTGCGCGATAGAATTCGCACCACTTGTAACTTGACCTTGCATTTTTGTACACGCTTTCGCGATGAATTCTGGTGCACCGATATAACCGATTCTCCAACCTGTCATGGCGAAAGCTTTTGCTACACCATTCACTGTAATAGTATTGTTCTCCATTCCTTCAATTGAACCGATTGAACAATAATCACCTGTATAATTAATATGTTCGTAAATTTCATCTGAAACTACGTAAATATTTGGATATTTTTTAAGAACAGCTACTAAAGCGGTTAATTCTTCTTTACTATAAACAGAACCTGAAGGATTACAAGGCGAACTGAACCACATCATTTTTGTTTTTGGTGTGATGGCTGCTTCTAATTGTGCTGCTGTAATTTTGAAATTGGTTTCAACTGAAGTTGGAACTTCAACTGGAATTCCACCTGAAAGTTTGATAATTTCGAAGTATGAAACCCAAAATGGTGCTGGAAGAATTACTTCGTCACCATCATTAAGCATAACTTGCGCAATGTTGTATAAAGATTGTTTTGCTCCTGTTGAAACAACAATTTGATTGGGTGTATAATTTAAATTATTATCACGTTTAAATTTCGCACAAATGGACTCTTTCAAATCTAAATATCCATCTACTGGTGGATAGGTAGAATAGTTGTCGTCTATTGCTTGTTTGGCTGCTTCTTTAATAAAGTCCGGCGTATTGAAATCGGGTTCGCCTAAACTTAAACTGATAATGTCTTTTCCTTGTTGTTTTAGCTCTCTGGCTAATGCTGCCATTGCTAAAGTTTGTGAAACCGCAAGATTGTTAATTCTTTCAGATAAAATGTTGTTCATGCTTTGTAGTTAAAAATTTATATAAATAAAGAAACGCAATAAATTGCGTTTCTACATATTATGCTAATTGAGGTTTTTGACCTAAATCTTTCAAATGTCTGAAATGCGCTACAACAGCACTTCTCATGGTTTCGTATTCGAAATAAGGTAAATCACATTCGGCAGCAGTTTGTTTTACAAATTCTGCAATTTTACCGTAATGAATATGACTAATATTTGGAAAAATATGGTGTTCAATTTGGTGATTTAAACCGCCTGTATACCAGTTTACGATCCAATTTTTAGGAGCGAAATTTACCGTTGTTAATAATTGGTGAATGGCCCAAGTGTTTTCAATTTCACCATCTGCATTTGGATGCGGATTTATGGTATCTTCTGTAATATGTGCTAATTGGAAAACGATACTTAAAATCATTCCAGCTGTGTAGTGCATGGCGAAAAATCCAAGTAGAATTACCCACCAACTTGCAGCACCGAAAATTAAAGGTAACACAATCCAGAATCCGAAATATACAATTTTAGAGATTACTAAACCTGTCCATAAGTTTGTAGGATTTGGTTCGCTTCCGTAAGATAATTTTCTTTTTAAGTACACACCCATTTGTTTAAAATCGGTAGTTAAACACCAGTTTATTGTTAATAAACCGTATAAAAAGATAGAATAATAATGTTGAAAAGCGTGAAATTTATACCAAGTTGCTTCTTTTGTAAAACGGATAACACGACCCGCATCTAAATCTTCATCGTGACCTGGAATATTTGTATACGTATGGTGAAGTACGTTGTGTTGTACTTGCCAGTTGTAAACATTACCAGCCAAAATATAAATACTTCCACCCATAATTTTATTTAACCAAGTTTTAGAAGAATACGAACCATGATTTCCATCATGCATCACATTCATTCCAACACCAGCCATACCAATCCCAATAACGATTGAAGCTAATATATATACCAAAACGGGTACTTTAATGAAGAAAATAACGAAAAATGGCACAAAAAACAAAGCAAACATAATTATTGCTTTCAAATGCAATTTCCAATTTCCTGTTTTATCGATATTGTGTTCTTTAAAATATTCGTTTACTCTCTTATTAAGCGTTTTAAAAAATTGATTTTTATCTGTCCTTGAAAAAGTTGGAGCTTTAATTTCCATACATAGTATAATTTAATTCACAAATGTACTAATATTTCTCTAAAAATAATTATGATAAATATCATATCACATAAAAATTGTATTTTTGCAAAAAATAAATAAGAATTTGGAACTGATTTTAAAATATTTCCCCGATTTAACACCTTTACAGATTGAACAATTCACAAAATTATATGATTTATATAATGATTGGAATTCGAAAATTAATGTAATTTCTAGAAAAGACATTGATGAACTTTATTCTAGACACGTGTTGCATTCTTTAGGAATCGCAAAAGTACTTCAATTTAATCCTGGCGCTAAAGTTTTAGACGTTGGAACTGGTGGTGGTTTTCCTGGAATTCCATTAGCTATAATGTTTCCTGAAACACAATTTTATTTGATTGACATTATTGCTAAGAAAATAAAAGTGGTAAATGAAGTCGCACAAGGTTTAGGATTGAAAAACGTAAAAGCCGAGCAAAAAAGAGCCGAATTAGTCAAAGAGGAATTCGATTTTATTGTGAGTCGAGCTGTAACTAACATGCCAGATTTCGTAAAATGGATTAAAGACAAAACGAAGAAAAATTCAACTCACGCTTTAAAAAATGGAATTTTATATTTAAAAGGTGGTGATTTAACTGACGAACTTTCAATTTATCAAACCGTGCAATTATTTGATTTACCAGACTTTTTTGAAGAAGAATTTTTCGAAACTAAAAAAGTGGTGTATTTACCTTTAAAATATAAATCATAAATATAAAAAAACCTGTTACTTTAAATAACAGGTTTTTTTTTGTAATTGTAATTACTACTATATTCTTGTTGCGTTTATGATTTTATAAATCTCAATAGCTTTTCCATCAGTTAACAGAGAAATAAATTGACAAATATTCAGTAATTTATCATACATGGTTTCTTTATGGCTTTTGTACTTTTCTGGCAAAATATTCATAATTAATTTATCCTGATTGGTTGCCGAATTGTTTGACGTATTGATATAAGCATTTGTAAAAACATCTAATAAAGTATGGATTACTTTATAACCAATAATTTCTTTTTCGATGACTTCTTTAGATTGATAAATATTTTTTACACTGATATTTATAATATCTGATATTTGTGCTTTGTACTGACTTTTATCCATCAAGGAAACGGAAAATTCCCCTTTTAAAATGTCCGATTCATTTTCCATAAAGATAGAAACGGCGTCGTTAATTAAACTTCCAATGGCCAAAGCTCGCAGATAACTAATACGATCTTCTTTGGTTTTTAA
>JAULXA010000039.1:0-1728 GCA_032118875.1 Flavobacterium sp. | reverse complement strand
TTTTAGATTCTTTGAAAGCTGGTGCCAAGATGAAAATCGACATGGTGACTTTTTCGCTGCTGTTCTTAAATCTCAACCACAACTATTAACTGGTTTACAAAGTAAATTATGGTGTAAGTTTTTCTTACTATCAGTTTTTGCTACAATGTATCTAAATGATTGTCAAAGATCTGCTTTTTATCAAGCAATTGGTTTAGACGCACGTAAATTTGATCAGTATGTTATTAGAAAAACTAATCAAAGTTCTCAAAAACTTTTCCCTGTTATTTTAGATGTTGAAAATCCAATATTTTTCAAATATTTAGATGAATGTGCAGAAACAAATTTATTATTACAAAAATTAGATAATAATAGCTTATCAAGCACAGTTAAAAAATTATATTACACAACTAAAATTGTAAGTAAACTTGTAAGTTTATACTTCCTTAAATCAATTCCAACTGATAATACTTGGACTTCTGTTCAATAAGGAATCTTTATAAGTTTCGGGATATCCCGAAACTTATAAAAAAGAATTAAATTTTTTTAAGTTAATAATTCACTTTCTTCAAATGAAACAGCAAATAAATCATCTACACGACGTCCAGAATCGATTAATTCAAGAGGATCTTTTCTTAAACGGTGACGTAAACATAATTGACTGACACGTCTAAAATGTTCAACAGTTACAGTATCTTCTTCATTAAATGCGGCTAAGGCTTTAGCAGCACGACAAATTACTAAATCTGCTCTTAATCCATCAACATTTAAAGCACTACACATACGTGATGCTGCCTGTTTTAAACTTTCTGGAAGTTTAACGCATTTGTAAAGAAATTGTGCTCTTTCGATTTTTTCTTTTAAATACTCTTCTTGTGCCCAATAATTATTTCTCCAAACATTATCGCTATCATCATAGTCAACACGAGAATCAATAATATGTACACGTAATAGAGGTTGTTCTACAGTTTTAATTTCTGTGTAAAGACCAAATCTATCAAGTAACTGAGGTCTTACTTCACCTTCTTCAGGGTTTCCTGAACCAATTAAAATAAATTTTGACGGGTGGCGAACTGAAACACCTTCTCTTTCAACAACAGTATATCCTGATGCAGAAGCATCTAATAAAATGTCAACTAAATGATCATCTAAAAGGTTTACTTCATCCACATACAGTAATCCACGATTTGCTTTAGCTAATAAACCAGGTTCAAATGCTTTTTCACCTTCTGTTACAGCTCGCTCTAAGTTAATACTTCCACAAATTCGATCCTCAGTTGCACCTAAAGGTAAATCAACTAAAGGCATTGTTTTTACTTCAATACGATCTGATTGAATTCGAAGATAAGAACTATGTACGCGATGAATTAAATTTTGTTGGCCATCACCTTTAGCAGCTTGAAAAGGGACAGTTTTTCTTATTGAAATTGGGGCTCTATTATAAGGGTCACCTTTAACAACTACGATATCCGGTAATAAATTTGCGAAAGCACGAATTGTTGTTGATTTACCTGTCCCACGATCTCCAATAATTAAGATTCCTTTAATATCAGGCTCAATTACATTAAGTATCATGCCTAATTTTAAGTCATCCTGACCTTGAATTGCTAAAAATGGAAAAGATGCTCGAACTTTTTTTGTTTTTGCCTGTGTAGAAGAGTTACTAGTACCTTTTTGAAACTCTTTGTTAATTAAACCAGTTTCATCCATTTGTGTTAACCTTCCTAATTGATTTGGGGGCATTACTAA
>JAULXA010000038.1:0-3602 GCA_032118875.1 Flavobacterium sp. | reverse complement strand
GCTAAAGTTTAAAACCGGTTTGTCAGTTGCTTTCTGACCTAAATTTTTACTTTTTCGTTCTGAACCTTTTGCAGCTTCTTCAGCAGATGCATGAAATGGTGGATTACAAATTACAAAATCGAAAACCTCTTCTGATTCTAACATGTATTTTAATACATGTCGTTTGTTATCGTTAAAACGAACCGTTACGTTTTCTTTTAATTTTGGGTTTTTGCTTAAAATGGTTTCAACAGACAATAATGATTGTTTGTCGACTTCCGTTCCCACAAACGTCCAACCATATTCGTGATTTCCGATAATTGGGTAAATGCAATTCGCGCCCACGCCAATATCTAAAATTCTAACGGCGTTTCCTGTTGGAACAACTCCACCGTTTGAAGTTGCCAATATATCGGCAATATGATGAATGTATTCCGCTCTTCCTGGAATAGGAGGGCATAAGTTAGATTTCGGAATGTTCCAATATTCTAAATTGTAAAAATGCATTAACAACGCTTTGTTTAAGGCTTTTACGGCAATTGGATTAGAAAAATCAATAGACTTTTCTCCTGCTTTATTTAAGAATAAATGTAAGTTTAAATCGGGATGCGTTTTTATTAATTGTGCAAAGTCATATCTTCCAATATGTTTGTTTCTTGGGTGTAAACCTTCAAAAGAAAGGTTTGTTTCATTGTTTTCCATATACTATTGTAAGTTGCAAATTTACGATTAATAAAATAGTATCAGTAATTTTTATAAACAAAAAATCCCAACCTTTCGATTGGGATTTTGTATAAGTAAGAATAAATATGATTAAACGTTGATTATTTCACTTTATTTACGATAGCTTCAAATGCTTCTGAGTGGTTCATAGCTAAATCTGCAAGAACTTTACGGTTCAATTCGATGTTGTTAGCTTTTACTTTACCCATAAACTGAGAATAGCTCATTCCGTATTGTCTTGCACCAGCGTTGATACGCATGATCCATAATGCACGGAAGTTTCTTTTCTTTTGTTTTCTATCACGGTAGGCATAGCACATTGCTTTTTCTACCGCATTTTTAGCGACTGTCCAAACGTTTTTACGTCTTCCGAAGAATCCTTTTGCTTGTTTTAATACTCTTTTTCTTTTAGCTCTTGTAGCTACTGAATTTACTGCTCTTGGCATAATTTTAAATGTTTTTTGTAGTAAGGCGACTTTAAGTACTTTCGACTTCTTTTATCAGGTAGAACCTGTTGAAGTCTGCCCACTCCAGGGTTATTAATTTGTTTTAACCAAACTAACGATTAAACTAAGTTTAATTGTTGTTTAATGCTTCTCATATCTGTTTTATGAACTAACGCAGAGTGAGTTAAAGCTAATTTACGTTTTTTAGATTTTTTTGTCAAAATGTGACTCTTAAAAGCGTGTTTTCTTTTGATCTTTCCAGAACCAGTAACTTTAAATCGTTTCTTAGCACTAGATTTTGTTTTCATTTTAGGCATTTTTTCCTAGGTATTTAATTTATTCTTACTTACTATCTTGATAGCTTTAGGCTAAATGCTCTTGGCATACAGCTTAGGGCTTTACTTTAATTTCTTTTTAGAAGCAATGTATATAATCATACGTTTTCCTTCTAAAACCGGCATACTTTCTACCTTACCGTATTCTTCTAAATCTTGAGCCAAACGTAATAATAAAATTTGTCCTTGCTCTTTATAGATGATAGAACGACCTTTAAAGAATACAAACGCTTTTAATTTAGAACCTTCTTGTAAGAACTTTAAAGCATTCTTTTTCTTAAATTCATAATCATGTTCATCTGTTTGAGGTCCGAAACGAATTTCCTTAATTACAACCTGACTAGATTTGGCTTTTAAATCCTTTTCCCTTTTCTTTTGTTGGTATAAGAATTTACCATAATCCATCAATTTACAAACAGGTGGTTCTGCGTTTGGCGAAATTTCCACTAAGTCTACTTCCTGTTCATCTGCAAATCGTAATGCATCAGCCATTTTGTAAACTCCAGGTTCAATATTTTCACCTACTAATCGTACTTCAGCTACACCTCTAATTAAATTATTAATACGGTGTGCTGCTACTTTTTCTACTCTAGGAGTGTAACTCCCTCTTCCTCTTCTAATTGCTATGACTCTGTAATTTTAGTTAAACTTTAAAATTGTTTCAATGTTTTGCTTATTTCTTCATTTACGATTTTGGCAAATTCCTCAATCGTAACTGTAATATTTCCTTTTCCTTCTTGTCCATTACGACGTACAGAAATGGTACCATTTTTCTCTTCTTCTTCACCAACAATTAGCATAAACGGCATTTTCTGCATTTCAGCTTCTCTAATTTTCTTCCCGATTGTTTCATTTCGGTTGTCAATTAGGGCGCGAATTTCGTGAATTTCCAGCAAATCTAAAACTTTTTTCGCATATTTTTCATATTTCTCACTTAAACTTAATATAATAGCCTGTTCTGGCATTAACCAAAGTGGGAAATTTCCTGCAGTATGTTCTAGTAAAATCGCAATAAATCTCTCCATCGAACCAAATGGAGCTCTGTGAATCATTACGGGTCTGTGTAATTTATCATCTGACCCTTTATATGTCAATTCAAAACGTTCAGGTAAGTTATAATCTACTTGTATGGTTCCTAATTGCCAACTTCTTCCTAAAGCATCTTTAACCATAAAGTCTAGCTTCGGACCATAAAAGGCAGCTTCGCCAGCTTCAATAACATAATTCAAACCTTTGTCTTTTGCAGCGCTAATAATTGCGTTTTCTGCTTTTTCCCAGTTTTCAACGCTACCTATATACTTCTCAGGATTGTTTAAATCTCTAACAGAAACCTGTGCTGTAAAGTTTTCAAATCCTAAAGAACCAAATACGTATAATACTAAATCAATTACGTTTTTAAATTCGGCATCCAATTGATCTGGCATACAGAAAATATGCGCATCATCTTGAGTAAATCCTCTAACACGAGTTAATCCGTGTAATTCACCAGATTGCTCATATCTATAAACAGTTCCAAATTCAGCATAACGCTTTGGTAAATCTTTGTATGACCAAGGTCTAGAATTATAAATCTCACAGTGATGTGGACAGTTCATCGGTTTCAATAAAAACTCTTCGCCTTCAGCTGGAGTCGTTATCGGTTGAAAACTATCTGCACCATATTTAGCATAGTGTCCAGAAGTAACATATAATTCTTTCTGACCAATATGTGGTGTAACTACTTGTTCGTAACCTGCTTTCTTTTGCGCTTTCTTTAAAAATTGCTCTAATCTATCACGTAAAGCAGCACCTTTTGGTAACCATAACGGTAAACCTTGTCCAACTCGTTGTGAAAAATGGAATAAATCTAATTCTTTTCCTAATTTTCTATGATCACGTCTTTTAGCTTCTTCTAAAAGTTCTAAATATTCCGTTAAATCTTTCTGTTTTGGGAATGAAGTTCCGTAAACACGAGTCAACTGTTTGTTTTTCTCATCACCACGCCAATACGCACCAGCAATACTCATGATTTTCACAGCTTTGATTATTCCAGTGTTTGGAATGTGTCCACCACGACATAAGTCAAAAAAGTTAGCATGATCACAAAAAGTAATCGTACCATCTTCTAAGTTAGAAATCA
>JAULXA010000037.1:0-4292 GCA_032118875.1 Flavobacterium sp. | reverse complement strand
CCATTACTTTTTCAAACACAATTGAAGAAGATATAAAAAACAGGTTGTTAATCATTGCCGAAAAATGCCCTGTTTCTAAAATTCTAAAAAACAACATTTTAATCAACACAACTATATAATTATGGATCCGAAAAACATTAAAAAAGAGTATACAAATGGTGAAGTAACCATTGTATGGCAATCTGGAAAATGTACACATTCTGGAAATTGTGTAAAAAATAATCCTGAGGTTTTTAAACCAAAAGAACAACCATGGATTACACCAGAGAATTCGACTACGGATAAAATTATTGAAACTGTTAAAAAGTGTCCATCTGGAGCTTTGTCTTATTATTTAAACGATAAATAATGGTTCAATTCACAACGACTGTTAACGCTTCTTTGGAAAAAGTGTGGCAACATTTAATTCTAAAAATTGAAAAGCCAGAAAACTTTGTTCCAGGTGTGAGTGATGTGATAATTTTGGAGAAAAAGGAAGACTTCGTAACCAGAAAAATGACCATTACTGTTGAAGGAAATGCGACTACTTTGGTAGAAAAAATCACGTTTATTCCTTATAAAGTAAGGTTTCTGTTGTTAGAGCATCCGAAGTTTGAAGGTTATGTAGATAATGATATCAAGCCAATTTCAGAAAATGAAACAGAAATGACTTTCACGATAAATTGGAAAGATAAAACGACACAATCGGAATTTGATAATCAAGAAATGTTAAAAAACGCCGTTTTGAAAACGAAAACTTTTATAGAAAATAACTAATGAAAAAAATCATTGCTCTTGCGGGTTCTTCAAGTAAGACATCCATAAACAAACGATTGGCAACCTATGCTGCCAACCAATTTGAAAACGCTTCTGTGGAAGTGTTAGATTTAAACGATTATGAAATGCCTGTTTATTCTGTTGATAAAGAAAAAGAAAACGGAATTCATAAATTGGCAACCGATTTCTATGCGAAAATTGGAAGCGCCGATTTACTTGTTATTTCATTTGCAGAACACAATGGAAATTTTTCTGCAGCTTTCAAAAATGTATTAGATTGGACGTCAAGAATCAATGCGAAAACGTTTCAGGAAAAAGAAATGCTTTTATTAGCGACTTCTCCTGGAGCTCGTGGAGGAAGTTCTGTTTTAGATATTGCTACCAAACGATTTCCATTTCAAGGCGGAATTGTAAAAGGAAGTTTTTCTTTGCCAAGTTTCAATGATAATTTTGATGCGGAAAAAGGAATTACAAACGAAGACTTGAAAAAACAATTATTAGAAATTATAAAAGCGATTTAGTTTTTAAATTATAAAAGAAAAGGGAAGTTCTGATTTAGAAACTTCCCTTTTTTTATTTTACTTTTTCAAACTCACATTCTCAAATGTCGAAACATCAATAATTTCTTCATTTTCTTCATCGTAAGATATTTTTACGAGATCACCAACTACTGTTAAAGGCAATTGATTAGATATTTGTGAAGAACCTACAAAAATATTTGCATTGTCTTTTACTGTGAAATAATAAAAACTATTACCGTTTTTTACATCGTTTTGAATACGTAAAACTATAGCTTCTACCACTTTTTTAGCAGATTTACTATCTACATTTATTTTATTTCCAGATGAATTAAAAGCAGTTTTATATGCAGTTAAAGCTTCACGCATCGTATTTCCAGTTCCAACAATCGTATAATCTGAAATGGAAACCATTGCGTACATTTTTACTAATCCACCATTGTCTTTTAACGTCATCACATATGTTGGAATGTTGTTAATATTGTATGGAATTGGTAAGGAAGCCACAAAACCTTTTTCCTGAACTTTTCCTTGTGCCGAACTTTGAGCCGCAAATTCTGTAGCACCGCTTTGCTTATAAAAAGTTGTTTCTTTCGTTCTAGTATCTACCAAAACAAATCCAACTGCCGATTCGTCTTTTCCTACAGATGTAATTCCAGTATACCAATACGATTTATTATTTTCGCCATACACTAAAGTTAAATCTTCTGTAATTTGAAGTTTGTTTTCGTTAGAAAAATTCCAATATCCTTTTACATATTCACCCCAATCGTTCAATTGATTTTTTATAAATGAAATCGGTTGAATTCTATCGACCCAAGTTGGCGTATTTTTAATGTTATATTCTTTTATGTCACCACTTTGTGCATTTACAATCACAACTCCAGTAGCATCATTACCAGAAAAACCTACTTGTTTTTTGTATTTGGTTACTACCCAAAAAGGCGTTCCTGCATCGTCAATTTCAAAAGAAAAATCGGTTAAACCAACGGTGTTAAATCCATTAAAATATAAATATCTATGTAAATTACTTCCAAAATACGCTTCTCTTTGGTATTTCAAAAATATAGGTTTTCCATTTATTTCTTGGACTAATTTTACATCACGTTCATTAGTTGCCGAAACCATTACATAACCTGTTGTCCCTTGTTTGTTGTTCAACCATTTAAAAAATCCTGAATGTTCTAAAGGAGCAATCCAATATAATTTCCCGTTGACTTTCTGAATAAAAAATTCCCCTAAATGTGCCTGACTTCCCAATGCTGGTTGAGAACCTAATATTTTTTCTCCTAATAAATAAGCTAAACTCTCATCTACCACTCTAATTTCATTCATTGAAATGGGTGCAATATGATTGGTTAATTTGTCACCATTAGTAACTTTTCCAATTAAATTTCTATAATCCTGATTTCTGAAAATAGGATGCGATGTAAAAAACGGCAATACAAACGCATATAAAATCGCAACACCAATTAATAAGGCTGGAAGTTTCCAAAATACAGCTACAGGTTTGTAACTCTTTCCGTCTGAACTAATCGTAAATTTTGAAAAAGAGAAAAATAATAAAGCCGCAATAATAAGTAATAATATAGTTATGCCAGCAAAACCGTAACTTAATACCGGTAACGAAACATAAAAATAGAATACCGTAATTAGTAATACAAATACTATTGGAAGAATTTTTTTCATTTTAAATGGTTTAGATTTTATACATATTAGACAATTGTTTGCATAGTTTGTTACAAAATAAGTATTTTTGTTTTTCAAAACTTGAAACAAAATACTATGAAAGCATACGTTTTTCCTGGACAAGGCGCTCAATTTACCGGAATGGGTAAAGATTTATATGAAAATTCAGAATTAGCCAAAGAACTATTCGAAAAAGCTAACGAAATTTTAGGTTTCCGAATTACAGATATTATGTTCGAAGGAACAGCAGAAGAATTAAAAGAAACGAAAGTAACACAACCAGCGGTTTTTTTACATTCGGTAATTTTAGCCAAAACATTAGAAAACTTTAATCCAGAAATGGTTGCCGGACATTCATTAGGTGAATTTTCTGCTTTAGTAGCAAACGGTGCTTTATCTTTTGAAGATGGTTTAAAATTAGTTTCTCAACGTGCGATAGCGATGCAAAAAGCGTGTGAAATTGCGCCTTCAACAATGGCAGCCGTTTTAAATTTAGAAGATAAAATTGTAGAAGATATTTGTGCTTCAATTGATGGAGTAGTAGTAGCTGCGAATTATAACTGTCCTGGACAATTAGTAATTTCTGGAGAATACAAAGCGGTGGAATTAGCTTGTGAAAAAATGAAAGAAGCCGGTGCAAAAAGAGCTTTAATTTTACCAGTTGGTGGTGCTTTCCACTCGCCAATGATGGAACCCGCTCGTGAAGAATTAGCAGCGGCGATTGAAGCAACAACTTTCTCACAACCAATCTGTCCTGTTTATCAAAATGTAACGGCAAGTGCGGTTTCTGATGCGAATGAAATTAAGAAAAATTTAATTATCCAATTAACTGCTCCAGTAAGATGGACACAATCTGTAAATCACATGATTGCGGATGGTGCGACAAGTTTTACAGAAGTTGGACCAGGAAAAGTATTGGTCGGATTGGTAAATAAAATCAATAAAGAAGTCGAAACGATTTCAGCATAAATTTAGTTTTCAGTCTCAGTCTCAGTCTCAGTTTAAATTGAAATTACTATCAATACTGATTAATATATTTCATAGTTGAAATGAAGATAAACTAAAAAACTCTGATTAATTATCGGAGTTTTTTTTTGCTATCTTTGGTAAAAGAATTACAGTTTTATGAATTTAAATTTACGAACAGTAAACGTTACTCGCTATATTACGCCACTTCGAGAAGGTGGTTCTTTACCTGCTTTAGCGGAAGCTGATGACGATTTCAAATATGTTTTGAAATTTCGTGGCGCTGGTCATGGAGTAAAAGCATTGATTTCAGAATTTTTAGGCGGTCAAATTGCTAGATATTTAGGATTGCCGATTCCAGAA
>JAULXA010000036.1:0-2034 GCA_032118875.1 Flavobacterium sp. | reverse complement strand
TAGCATAGCTGGTAATTTAGTTTCACAAATCTAAAAATAATATATGGGCATTTGTGTAATATAAGTTACACATATTAATTCTTATGTATTATTCGTTACTTTTGTATAGATAATCTTATAATAATGAAAAGTAATACAAAAAATAACGGTTTCGTTTTTTCTGGAGGTGGCTCAAAGGGAATTGCTCATGCGGGCGTGCTGCAATACCTACATGAACAAAAGATAAAACCGACTTGTATGGCTGGTTCTAGTGCAGGTGCCATTGTGGGTGCGATGTACGCTTTTGGTAAAAAACCCGAAGAAATTTTAGAATTTTTTAAATCGATTTACTTTTTTCACTGGAAACATTTTACCTTTAAAAAAGCTGGAATTGTAGATTCTGATTCGTTTAAACATTATTTTCAGGAAATATTTGGCGATGTTACGTTGGGCGAATTAAAAATTCCAATGTACATAACAGCAACAGATATGGTGAAGGGAAAATTAAAAATATTCAGTCCAGAAATTAAAGTTGTGGATGCTATTTTAGCATCAACTGCGGTTCCAGGAATGATTTCGCCTTATGTTGTAAATGGAGAATTATTTAGCGATGGCGGTATTTTAAATCATTTTCCTGCCGATTTATTAGTTGGAAAGTGCGAATCTATTATTGGTGTTTATGTGAGTCCAGTTCAGAATTTGGAAGCTAAACAGTTAAATTCTATAAAATCAGTAACGTATAGAGCACTTGAATTGTTGACAGCCAATTCCAGTTTTCAAAAATTTAATTATTGTGATTTAATTATCGAACCCAAAGAATTAGCTAATTTTAATACGTTTGAAACTAATAAATCTAAAATGGATTTGATTTATAAAATTGGTTATGAGGAAGCCAAAAGGAGTTTTGAAAATTTAGTGTCATAAATCTTAAAAACATATTTTTTAGAAAAGAGCTATTTAACTATATTTGCATCAGAATTTCAGAATTTTTAATAATTTATTCTGGAACAAAATCAAACAATCCAACACAATGAGTTACAAAAGAATACTTCTTAAATTAAGCGGTGAAGCCTTAATGGGCGAAAGACAATACGGAATAGACCCTAAAACTTTAGCAGAATATGCTTCAGAAATTAAGCAAATTCATGATCAAGGTGTAGAAATTGCGATTGTAATTGGTGGAGGAAATATTTTTAGAGGTGTGGCTGGTGCTAGTAATGGTATGGATCGTGTGCAAGGCGATTATATGGGTATGTTAGCAACGGTTATTAATGGAATGGCGTTACAAGGCGCTTTAGAAGATGCTGGAATGCCAACTCGTTTGCAAACGGCTTTGAAAATTGAAGCGATTGCTGAACCATACATCAAAAGAAGAGCAACGCGTCACTTGGAAAAAGGAAGAATTGTAATTTTTGGCGCAGGAACAGGTAATCCCTATTTCACAACTGATACGGCAGCTGTTTTAAGAGGAATTGAAGTAGGTTGTGATGTGATTTTAAAAGGAACACGTGTAGACGGTGTATATACAGCAGATCCAGAAAAAGATGCTAACGCAGTAAAATATGACACGATTACTTTTGATGATGTGTTAGCCAAAGGATTAAATGTAATGGATACAACAGCCTTTACATTAAGTCAAGAAAATAAATTACCAATTATTGTTTTTGATATGAATAAAAAAGGGAATTTACTTAAAATTTGTAATGGAGAAACAGTAGGAACAACAGTGACTATTTAATTACGAATTTAGAATTAGGATTTACGAATTTAGAAATATAAAGTTAGTGAAAGTTAGATAGGAATTAGAAAATGCATTTTTAACCTGAAACTTGAAACTTGAAACAAGAGTATTATGACAGAAGAAATTAATTTTATTATCGACAGTGCTAAAGAATCTATGAATGGATCTGTAGCGCATTTAGAAAAAGAATTTTTAAACATCAGAGCTGGAAAAGCGTCTCCTCAAATGTTAGGAAGTGTTTTTGTAGATTATTATGGTGCGCAAACCGCTTTGTCTCAAGTAGCAAATGTGGTAGCTGCTGATGCAAGAACGTT
>JAULXA010000035.1:0-2655 GCA_032118875.1 Flavobacterium sp. | reverse complement strand
TTTGCGAAGTATCAAACAAAGCTGCTACGATACTTTCGTTTTGTTGTGCCCAAATTCGGTATTTTGATTTCTGAGAATTCGAAACTTCATCGTTATACGAAAACAAATGATTGCGCCATTCTTGAGCCAATTGTCTGAAATCGAAACTTTTACATAATTCTAATCGTAAAAAATGTTTGGTTTCAAGCGCTAACGACTTTTCTAAAATCGTTTCATCGGCTTTGTTATTCGCGTAATTCAGCACTTCAGTATCCGAAGAAATACCGTTTAATTGTATCGGAGAAAGTAAAATTAAGCCTTTTAACGAACGAAGTCGGGATAAAGCCACATATGCTTGTCCAGGTGCAAAAACACGCGAAACATCTAACGCAGCGTTGTCGAAAGTTAAACCTTGACTCTTATGAACGGTAATTGCCCAGGCTAATTTTAACGGATAATGACTAAAAGTTCCCACAACAGTTTCTTCAATCTCTTTGGTATCAGGGTTTACGGTGTATTTTATGTTTTCCCAAGTGTATAAATCAACTTCAACGGTTTTGTTTTCTTCCGGAAAATGAACTAAAATTTCCTTTTCAGCTAAGGAAGTAATGGTTCCTATCTTTCCGTTGAAATAATTTTTCTCAAAAGAGGTGTCATTTTTAATAAACATGACTTGCGCGCCGACTTTTAAATCCATTTTGGGTTCAATCGGATAAATTTTTTCTGGAAAATCTTCTACCAATTCTGGGAAATACGAAAAGGTTTTTGCTTTTAATTCCGCTAAAGCTTCTTTGTTGATTTCGTCAGCTTTTGCGTTGTGCGTAGTTACGATAATACAACCATTATGGTTTTTAATATTGAAATCGGGTTGTACGTATTGGTTTAAAACCTCTATATTTTCCTTCGTAATTCTGTTATTTCGAAGATTGTTTAAAATAGAAATAAAGGTTTCATCATCTTGACGATAAATTTTATCTAATTCTATATATAAAGGCGGATTCTGACGAATGACTTGCGAATGAAAAAAGAACATACCTTGGTAATAGTTTTTCAATTCGTACCAATCTTCTTGTTTGATAACGGGTGGTAATTGTAATAAATCTCCTATAAATAAAACTTGTACACCACCAAAAGGCGCGTCAACTCGACGAACTTTTTGCAGCATAAAATCGATCGCATCCAAAACATCAGGGCGAAGCATAGAAACTTCGTCGATAATTAGCAATTCTAAATTTAAAAGCACTTGTTTTTTGGTAGCGTTCATTCGGAAATGTTTACTAATCGTACTTTTAGTTTCGAATTTATGCAGATTAGAATCGAATTTAACATCTTTATAATCTGGAATAAATGCCGAAAAAGGCAATTGAAACATAGAGTGAATCGTAACGCCACCAGCATTAAGTGCAGCGATTCCGGTAGGAGCAACTACGACTGTGTTTTTGTGCGATGTCGCAATAATTTCTTTAAGAAGTGTGGTTTTACCAGTTCCAGCTTTACCTGTTAAGAATACAGATTTGTTGGTTTGGTTGATAAATTGAAGAGTGTATTGGGCGGCTTTAGATAAATGTTCCACGTGGCGTATAGTTTAAAACACAAATATAAAAAAAGCCTTGATTTCTCAAGGCTTTCTTAGTATTATTTTTTTTCTTTTGTTGCTTTGTATTCGTCATTCAATTGTTTCAGTAACTTGGCTGTTAAGTTATATGAATCTTTTGCATAGATAACACTTGGTGCGTCTTCAGAAGTTGTAAAGATGTAATCAAATTTCTCTTTTTTACCGTAATCTCTGATGTATTTTTTTACTTGTTTGATTAAAGTATCTTGTAATTTACCACCTTCTGCTTGAATTTGGCCTAAAACTTTATCTCTTTCTTGCATAATTACTTGTTCTCTTTGCTGTAATTCGCCATATTTTTGTTGTGCCCAAGCTTGTCCGTTTGCTTGCGCATTACGTTGAAAAGCGTCTTTTTCAGCTTGTAATTGTCTTCCTTTTGCTTCTAACGGACGACCAATTTCTTCCGATTTTACTTTAAATTTTTCGTTTTCATCTTTAAACTTTTCGTAGTCTTTTAATAAAACTGAAGTATCTATAAAACCTGTTTTAAAATCTTCTTTTTTTGTAGTTGCTTCTTGGCAAGAAATTAATGCTACACTTAAGGCAACAATACTTAATACTTTTTTCATTTGATTGATATTAATTTTTATTGAAATGAAATCCACTTGGGAAATCGGTTTTTTAAATTTTGGTAAAAATAATAGGTTTCTTTTTAATTTTAATTCTTTTTTGAAATTTTCTTTAAACGAATAAAAAATTTTCCAAAAATCAAACTATAACAAAACCTTATGTGTTTTTAAAATAACGATAAATAATTACTATTAAAACCTGGTTGTTTAAACCACACTTACATAAAACATCTTTTTTTAGTAATATATTTCGATGTTTTTATCATAAATCTGCTTTAAAATCGCTTTATTTTACGTTTTACTTGTTTTTTATGATGTAAATGTGCGAAGAAAACTCTTTTTTGAACAAACCTGACACATTCGAAACGAATCCGATGAAAAATCCTTTTACGAAACTCATTTTTCCGTTTTTGTATTTTTCAGATAAAAGCGACACATAAAAACTATCAAACCACATTGGTTTAACTTTTTTCAATTCCATGTCCACATCCA
>JAULXA010000034.1:0-9179 GCA_032118875.1 Flavobacterium sp. | reverse complement strand
ATTAATAATTTCCAATGCCATTAGAGAAGATGTTGGTGATGGCGATCACAGTTCATTGGCATGTATTCCAGAATCAGCGCAAGGAAGTGCGAAGCTTTTAGTAAAAGATAGCGGAATTATTGCTGGTGTAGCATTTGCCAAAATGGTTTTCAATTATGTAGATCCAAACATGAAAGTAGAAACTTTTATCGAAGATGGAACGGAAGTAAAATATGGAGATGTGGTGTTTCATGTGCACGGAAGTTCGCAATCTATATTAAAAGCAGAACGATTGGTGTTAAATAGTATGCAACGAATGAGTGCCATCGCGACAAAAACCAAAAGTTACGTCAAATTAATCGAAGGAACAGGTACGAAAATTTTAGACACACGTAAAACAACTCCAAATTTCAGAGCTTGTGAAAAATGGGCAGTAAAAATTGGCGGAGGAGAAAATCACCGATTCGCTTTGTACGATATGATTATGTTAAAAGACAATCATAACGATTTTGCTGGCGGAATTACAGCTTCCATTGCGAAAACAAAACAATATCTAAAAGATAATAATAAAGATTTAAAAATTATCGTTGAAGCCAGAAGCATTGCAGAAGTAGAAGAAATTTTACAAGCTGGTGGTGTTTATAGAATTTTGTTAGATAACTTCGATTTTGATACTACGAAAAAAGCGGTTGAAATTATCGGAAATCAATGTTTGACAGAATCATCTGGAAATATCAACGAGAAAACAATAAGAGAATACGCTTTATGCGGAGTTGATTTTATTTCATCCGGAGCTTTAACGCATTCGGTTTATAATATGGATTTAAGTCTAAAAGCGATATAAAATCAAACTAAAAAAAACTAAAAAAAACTAAAAAAAACTTTGTGTCTTAGCGCCTTCGTGGCATAAAAAATATGAACATCAATAAAGAAACAATAAAAAACTTACCTGTAATTAAGCAATTAATTGCCTTGCTACACGGGGTTAAATTTCCGAATTTGCAACACAGTTCATTGTACGATATTATTAAATTATATCTTTCCGGAATTATTTCTGGAGATGTAACACATCGTGCTAGTGCTATCGCTTTTAGTTTTTTTATGGCTTTGTTTCCATTTGCGTTATTTCTATTGAATTTAATTCCATTCATACCTTTAGATAATTTTCAAAATGATTTTCTAATTTTCGTTTCGCAAAGCGTACCACCAAATACCTTCGATGCCATTGAATCCATTCTAAAAGATATTTTAAATAATAGTTATAACGGATTACTTTCTTCCGGATTTTTATTGTCTATTTTTTTAATGTCGAACGGAATCAATGCCTTGCTTGACGGATTTGAAATGTCTAAAAATATTAGTGAAAAAAGAGGTTATATTCACCAATATGCAGTTGCCATTGCTTTGTCATTAATTATTGCATTTTTGTTATTACTAACCGTAGCGACCTTAATTTTTGTGGCAGTTGTAATACATAAAATAGAAACACAAAGTGGTTACGTGTCTAGAGTACCACTAATTGAAACATCAAGATATTTGTTCGTGTTTTTAATGATATTATTCATAACATCAACACTTTATAAATTCGGAACTAAAGAAAGTAAACACATCTCGTTTATTAGTTATGGCTCTATTACTACAACTATTTTATTTGTGTTAACGTCTTATGTGTTTGGTGTTTACGTAGAAAAATTTGCCAGATATAATGAGTTGTACGGTTCAATTGGCACACTTCTTGTTATGATGTTTTATGTATGGCTAAACTGTATTTTGGTTTTGTTAGGATTTGAATTAAATGCATTCATATTTCAATTAAAATCTACAATAAAAGAAAAAACCAGTTAAAAAAATAGATTTCTGACAACTGAAATTCAAATAAATTTGTAGAAAGAAACAAAAAAGTTTAACTTAGCAATACCTAAACAAATAATATACTATTATGAAAAAACAAATTCTTACATTATTTATTGCTTTAACAGCAATTTTCGCTTCAGCTCAAAAAACAGTTGGCGATGTAAAAGTCGATGCTAAATTGGCTGTCGAAGGACAAAACTTAACATTGAATGGAGCAGGAGTTCGTGAAAAAATGTTCATGGATATGTATGTAGGTTCTTTATATGTTACAAAAAAATCTACTGATGGAAATGCAGTTTCTGCAGCTAATGAAGCCATGGCAATTAAATTGAATATTGTTTCAGGTTTAATTTCTTCTGAAAAAATGACCACTGCAATAACAGAAGGTTTTGAAAATTCTACAGGAAAGAAAACAGCTCCATTAAAAGCGAAAATTGATAAGTTTAAAGGTTTCTTTAAAGAAAAAATAAACAAAAAAGATATTTTTATTATCGTTTATGTACCTGGTGAAGGTGTATCAGTATTAAAAAACGGAGTTAAAAAAGGAACGATTGATGGTTTAGATTTCAAAAAAGCTTTGTTCGGAATTTGGTTAGGTAACAAACCAGCTGATGATGATTTAAAAGCAGGAATGTTAGGAAAATAAAACCTAGATTTTAATAAATATAAAATCCCGATGAAAGTCGGGATTTTTTTATGCCATGTAATTTTTATTTAACCATGATACACTCTAGAAAAAACAATTTTTCCATCTCTAATATCTAAAACTTCCGCCACAAGCATATCTTCTTCGTTTTCCACTTGACGAATATATTCCATAAATACTCTATCATTATTTGCCGTTAACGAAGTTACTTTATAATGTAAAGTAGGCAATCTATCAAAAGCACCTTGCCACCAAACGCGTAATTCGTTTTTTCCTTTAATTAATCCATTTGTTTCTGGCTTTCTAATTTTTAGTTTCGGACTAAAATGTTCGGCATAATCATCATATAAACTTAATAATTGTTCCAAATTATGAACATTAAAAGCTTCGAACCATTTAAAAGCTATAGATTGATTTTGTTGTGCTATCATTTATATTGTTTTTTATTGGGGCAATTTACGTTTAAATCAAATAAGAAAGCCAAGCATCGCCTGGCTTTTTATTAACATATTCTAACTCATTCTTTTGTTTAGTTTGTGATAAAAGCATCAAAGTAAAATTGGCCTGTCCAGCAATTCGCTCCTGATTGTTCTGCAAATCTCTCTACTCGAGCAACATTAATTGTAACAGAAGATTGTGATTTGTTGGCATAATTCAAAACGAATACATCCGGATGACCACTATTATTATTCGCACTAAAAATAAACCCATTTGGATTGAAGGGTAATTGCGGACTAAAATTGTAACGTACTTGTAGTCTTTCAGCTAATACTTCTGCTTGAGCAACTTGATTACCGCTAACAAGTTGTGAACCACTTTTTTGTTGTCGGGCTAGAACTTCCCAACTCACAGTTGTAGGTACTCCTTTAATAGTAGTACTAAAACTTCCCGTTGAACCAACACTAACAGAGTTGCAAATAGGAATTACCATCCCTTGAACAGTTGCCATAATCGGAATATCCGAAATGCTACTATTGGTAATTGATTGCCATGAAGCATTTCCACTTGCGTCTGATGTAAGTACTTTGCCAGAAGATTGATTCCCATCTACAATACGCATTGCCGCTGGAGCTGCTGTTGCTATCGTAATATTGTCAATATATGCAGCATCTGTTCCTGAACTTGAAGAGGAATCTTTACTATATTCCCAACGTAATGTTCTTGATCCAGCAGCTAAAATATAAGATTGTTGCGTCCATCCAATAGCACCAGACCATTGGTTTTGTTGTACACCATCAATATAAAATCGTAAATAATCATAACCAACTTCACTACTTACATTATAATAAAAACTCAAAGTGGCTCCACCTGCAGGAATTACAATTGTGTGCGACATTTGTGTAGTTTGACTATCTGCGATTGTACCTGATTTTGCTGCATAAGTTCCAGCGAATTTTACAGATGATTGTGTTGCCCAATTCGCACTTCCACCAGTTGTTAATGGAGTAATGGTATTAGTTTCAAAATTTTGATTCAATAAGGAACCTGGAACCCCAATATTTTCAACGTGAAACTTTGTAGTTGGTGTAGTGGTTCCAACCCCTACGTTAGCAGAATTGTTATTATAGATGTCATTCCCCACTTTTGTCCAATGACTTATTCCACCAGTAAAAGGCGTCCATTTTGTTCCATCCCAATAATAAAATCCTGTTCCGGTTGTAGTATTTGTGTTGTAAACCAATAAACTTGTTGCCGGAGCAGTTATTGGAGATGCAGCATTTAAGTTTGGAATGGAAACTCTTGGAATTAATAAACCTTTATCGGTCGCATTGATGTCAAGCATAGAGCTGGCATCTGGAGTTGTGGTGTTGATACCTACTTGTGCTTGTATAAATAAAGGGAATAGAAGTAAGGTAAATACTAGTTTTTTCATGATTTTGTAGTTGATTTGTCTACGAAAATCTTATATAAATTAGAAGTATAAAAAAAATAGGGAAATAAGTAATCTTTTTAGGGATGAATGGTTTTATTCTTGTAATTTATGAAATACTAATTCTTTAAATGTTTTTGAAATGGGTATTTTAAAATCATTTATTAAAACTAAACTATTGGAGAATTCTTTTACTTTTTGACAATTAATAATAAAACCTTTATGGGTTTTGATAAAATAATCAGGCATTAAATTTTCAAAATCAGTAATTGTTGAACGATAACGATATGTTTCTTCTTCGCAATTTAAAATCAAGTAGTTTTTATCACTTTCAATAAAAAGGATCGTATCGAAATTTATCTTTGTGTATACTTCATTATGTTTTACAATAATAAACTTTTCTTTTGAAGTTTGATTTTTAGCAAAATTTAAAATCGCAATTTCGATTGAAGTGAATAAATCGTGCTTTTGAAAGGGTTTTACTAAATAACCTAATGGTTTTGTTTGCAACGCATTTTTTATGGTTTCCGTATCCGAATAAGCAGTCAAGTACAAATGTGGAATATTAAAATTTTCCGAAATATAATTGCCTAACCAAATTCCGTTTTTTTCTCCTTTTATATTAATGTCTAAAATGGCAAAATCAACCTCTTTTGTATTTAGAATTTCAATAGCATTATTAGCGTTCATTACTCCACTTACAACTTCATAACCAATTTCCGTTAAATAAGTACAAATGGTTTTCTGCGTAATGTATTCGTCTTCTACAACTAAAATTTTTAAAGGATTTTGTGTCATTTTGGTTCTTTAAATTGAATGTTTATTTTAGTTCCTTGTTTACTAGTAATTTCTATTTCACCATCAATTTGTTGGCAAAGTCCATGAATCAAATCAAATCCAACACTTTTAGAATTTTCAAAACTAGTAAAGTTTTCGGGCAAACCATTTCCATTATCTTCAATAATTAATTCGTAGGAATTATTGATTTGTTTTTTTATTGAAATAGAGATGATTCCTTCTGTTTTGTTTTTAAAGGCATGTTTGTAACAATTTGTAATAATTTCATTGATGATTAAACTCAATGGAATCGCAATGTCAATATTAAATTGAATATTTTCTATTTCTTGATTAATAGTGATGTTCTTATTTTCGGTAAAGTTAGTTTGCCTGATGTAAGTGATGAGTTCGTTACTATAGGTTTGGAAATCAACCATGTTAAAGTTCTCATTTTGATACATGGTTTTGTGAAGTAAAGCTATGGTTTGAATTCTATCTTGACCATCAACCAAAATTTGTTTGGCTTTTTCATCGGAAATACTATTGTTTTGTAAACTTAATATTCCAGAAATGATTTGCAAATTGTTTTTAACGCGATGATGAATTTCTTTTAAAAGCAATTCTTTTTCTTGTAATGAAACTTTAATTTCTTCATTCTTTTTAGAAATAGAAGCATTCATTTTTTCAATTTCAAGTCGCTTTCTTCTGTTGTTTTGAAAAGCAAAAAAGCTAGTCGTTAGCAAAGCAATTAATCCAATTATGATGATGTTAAGATTTGTTTTTTCTTTTTCTTCAATGATTTGGTTTTTTGCAGCTACTTCTTTTTCCTTGTTTTCAATGAAGTAATTTAGTTCAGTGCTTTTTAAAAGGTTTAGATTTTGAACTGTAAGTAGTGAATCTTTCAAATGCTTGATTTCAGAAGTGTATTTCAATGAAGTTTTATATTCTTCTTTTTCTTCGAAATAACTAGATTGTAATTCTAATAATTGGATTTTCAGTTTCACTTCATTAAGGCAACAAAGTTTTTCTAAAGTTTCAATAATGCTTTTGGTTTTACTCAGATTATTCGTTTTTAAATACGCTTCACCAAGCATTAAATAATTTTCCATAAAAATAGATGTGTTTCTATTTTCAATTTTTGGTAAGATTGCTTCATTTATAAGCGAAATAGTTTTTAAATATTCCTTTCTGTCCAAATATAAATTGGCAATATTACTTTGGGAACTCAATACAATGCTTTTATAAGCAAACGGGTTTGTGGTTTTTAAACTTTTTGTTGCTGTTTGAATTGCTTTGTTATAATAGGAAAAGGCATTTTTGTAGTCTTTTTTCAAATGATAGTAATACCCTAAATCATTATAAGCTGAAGGAATAATTAAAGAATCTCGTTTCGGATTTTTATACAATAAAGTAATCTCACTTTTTAATTGCGAAATGGCTTTGTCATATTGTTGCAATTGTAAATACAATCTACTTTGTATGTTGTAACTCCACAACGGATAATCAACCCCATTAGAAATTAACGTATTTATCTTTTTATTACTGTCGAAAACTTTGGAATATAAGTTAAGTTTTAAGTAGCATTCTTGTAAAGCTACATAAATATCCATAGTTTCTCTTTCCGATAAATTATAGTTTTTATTGTTTAGAAGTTCGTTGAACTTAGCAATCGCTTCTAAATTCTGATTCTGTATTTGATTTATTAAACCTAAAGCAAAAAGCAATTGCTTCTTTTCAGAATAATTATTAGGGTTTTGTTTTAATAAAGATGTAAACTCCGATTTAAAAAAGTAAATGTCTTCTGCTTTTTCTTCGTTGCTCAAACTCCTAAAAAAGGAAACCTTATCGCTATTTTTTTTAGATTTAAAAGCTTTCTGAATGTTTTCGTTAGAAAAACCTTTGACAGCAAGAATTAAAAAAAATAGAGATAAGGTTATCTTATTCATTATCTAAAATATGAAAAATCGTGATTGTTCTCCAATTTCAATAAAGTCTCATAAATCAATTTAATCACATTTTCTACATCTTCTCTGTGAACCATTTCTACAGTAGTATGCATATAACGCAACGGTAAAGAGATTAAAGCACTCGGTACACCGCCATTACTATAAGCAAAAGCATCCGTGTCAGTTCCCGTAACTCTTGAACAAGCACTTCTTTGAAATGGGATTTTCTTAGCTTCAGCCGTATCAGTAATTAAATCTCTCAATTTATTTTGTACAGCTGGCGCATAAGCGATAACCG
Source organism: Flavobacterium sp. (assembly GCA_032118875.1). Lineage (GTDB taxonomy): Bacteria > Bacteroidota > Bacteroidia > Flavobacteriales > Flavobacteriaceae > Flavobacterium. The sequence continues at coordinate 1,809 of JAULXA010000034.1, read as the reverse complement.
GACCTTTACCCATTTTTAAATCACCCTGAATTTTTTTGTCAATCATTGGAGTGCTCGTGTCATGTGTAACATCCGTAACAATTGCAATATTTGGTTTAATATTTTGCGTAATCATTTCTGCACCGCGCAATCCAATTTCTTCCTGTACTGCGTTTACTACATACAATCCAAAAGGTAATGTTTTTTTATTTTCTTTTAAAAGTCTAGCTACTTCAGCAATCATAAATCCACCCATTCTATTATCAATGGCACGACAAACGAATTTGTTTCCGTTTAAAATTTCAAATCCATCAGGATATGTAATTACGCAACCAACATGAACACCTAAATCTTCCACTTCTTGTTTCGTACTGCAGCCACAATCAATAAAAATATTTTCCACTTTTGCGGTTTCTTCTTTTCCTGCAATTCTTGTGTGAATAGCTGGCCAACCAAAAACACCACGAACGATACCTTTTTTAGTATGAATGTTAACACGTTTTGATGGTGCCGTTTGATGGTCGCTTCCTCCGTTTCTAATTACATAAATTAAACCATCATCAGTAATGTAATTCACATACCACGAAATTTCGTCACTATGTCCTTCAATCACAACTTTAAAAGGAGCATCCGGATTTATAACTCCAACCGCCGTTCCATAATTATCTGTAATAAATGTATCAACATAAGGTTTCAAATAATCCATCCACAATTTCTGACCTTCACTTTCATATCCAGTTGGCGATGCATTATTTAAATAAGTTTCTAAAAACTTAATCGAACTATCTTTTAATATACTTTTCATTTTATTTAATATTTTTTTGCTAAAATAAAAAATTGGCATTGAACTTGCTAATAAAATTTATAATTTTACACTTTAATATATATAGGTATGCAACGCATTTTTTTAATTCTATTTTCATTATTCGGTTTCTCCTTACTTTCGGCACAAGAAGGTGAAGGATCAGGTGTGTCAGATACAATTGTTTATATTCAAGATTCAGATACCATCCGAGAAATAATTATTGAAGAAGTTTCAATAACAGATGAAAACAGAGTTAAGTTAACTAAAGAAGAACGTGAGCAAATTAAGTTGTTAGAGCGACGTGTTCGTGTCGTGTATCCTTATGCCAAATTAACTGCCGAAAAATTAACGCAGATAAATACTACAATGGCAAAATTGAAAACGCAAAAAGAAAAGAAAAAATATTTCAAACTAGTCGAAAAGTATTTAAACGAAGAATTCGAACCAAAACTGAAAAAGCTATCTCGTAAACAAGGACAAATTTTGGTTAAGCTTATTAATAGACAAACAGGAAAAACGACATTCGATTTAATTAAAGATTATAAAAGCGGCTGGAAAGCCTTTTGGTCAAACAATACAGCAAAATTATTTAACATAGATATTAAGAAAACCTACGATCCATTGGAAGTTCCAGAAGACTATTATATAGAAACATATCTGCAACGTTGTTTTGATGAAGGTAAGTTAGTGAAGCAAGAAGCTAAAAAGCCAATTTCAGAAAGTGCATTAATTTTAAATTGGACGCTTAAGAATAAAGAAAAACTAAAAGCGGGTAATTAAGTTCGATTAGAACCCAGTTCTGTTTTTTACACTATTATATATACGGTTGATGTTTTATTGCGTCAGCCGTTTTTCATTTAGAATAATTACTTTTCTACTATTATATATATAGGTATGTTTTTTTAGGAGCTCTTTCCTGCTATCCGCTCTATCTTTTATTTAATTTTTAAGGAATTAAATAAAAGGATGCCGCTCCTATCAGGGCTAGAAATCCATTTTCAGAAGAAATTCTCGCAACACATTCT
>JAULXA010000033.1:1940-7204 GCA_032118875.1 Flavobacterium sp. | reverse complement strand
TAAAACATCTTCAGCAGCATTTGTTCCTAATTTATGTTTGAAAACTTTATCAGAACGTAAGGTTTGTGCGTCTTTACCAGTATAAAAAAGCGTTTTATTGTCAGTTGACCAGCTTGAACCACCTGTCGTGTTCTCAATTTTATCAGAAAGGATTTCGCCTGTTTCTAAATTTTTAATTTGAATGGTATATTGTCTTCTAGAAACTAAATCCAATCCAAAAGCAACTAATTTGTTATCGCCGCTAATGCTCATTCCACTCAAGTTAAAATAAGCATGTCCTTTTGCCATTTCATTACAATCGAATAAAATTTCTTCTTTAGCGTCTAAACTTCCTTTTTTTCTAGCGTAAATTGGATAGTCTTTACCGGTTTCAAAACGGGTGATGTACCAATATTCGTTGTAAAAATAAGGAACAGAACTGTCGTCTTCCTTAATTCTTGCTTTCATTTCTAAGAACAAATCGTCTTGAAATTGTTTGGTATGCGCAGTAGATTGTTGGTAATATTCGTTTTCTTTATTCAAATAATCAATTACTTCCGGGTTTTCTCTTTCATTTAACCAATAGTAATTATCGGTTCTTACATCTCCGTGTTTTTCTAATTTTTTTGGTATTATTTTTGCTACAGGCGGTTGAATCGTATTCATTTTCTTCTTTTTGTTTTGTGAATGTATTTGTGTGCTAAACATCAGGATTACTGATGCGATAATAAGTTTTTTCATGGGAGGAGTTTTTGATTTTTGAAAAATTACTTCAACTTAATTTCAAACATTTTGTCCCAGTTTTTACCTGTAACAAATACTGTTTTTGTTGAAGGATTGTAGGCAATTCCGTTTAATACATCAAGTTCTGGATGTTGTTTTACTTTGGTTTTTAATATTGACAAATCAATTACGGCATCCACGGCACCATTTTCTGGATTAATAATCGCTATAGCGTCTTTTTGATAAATATTGGCCCAAATTTTTCCGTCAATCCATTCTAATTCGTTTAGTTCTGGAATGGCGTTCGTATCAGAATACACATTTATAAATCGTACCATTTTTTGAGTTTCTGGATCTAAAAAGTAAATTTTATTGGTTCCGTCGCTCATTATTAGGTGTTTGTCGTTGTGTGTTAATCCCCAGCCTTCAATGTCTGCGAAATAATTGAACGTTTTTTCTTGGGCTAAAGTTTCTGCATTGTATATAAATCCGACTTTATTTTTCCAAGTTAATTGGTAAATTTTTCCATTAAAAACAGTAATTCCTTCACCAAAATAATCGGGAGATAAAGGTATTGTTTTAGAAACGTTTCCTGTTTTATAATCCGTTTTTCTTAGCGTTGATTCTCCATTTTGCCCAGTTCCTTCTAATAAAGTTCCTTTGTAAAATTCTAAACCTTGGGTGTAGGCGTTTAAATCGTGATTATAGGTGTTTAAAATAGTGTAATCTTTAGTTTCGTATAATTTTGGTGTAATGTTCGAAACTATTTCAAAAGAAGTTAAACATTCTGCTTTTTCTCCTTCGTAATATACAACTGCTTTGATGTCTTGAATACCAAACTGTAATTTATCTAATTTAAAGTTGAAGGTTTTGTTATTTGCAGTTGTTCCTAATTTTTCGTCATTTGAGTAATAAACCACGGAATCAATAGAGGCATTTTCTGCGTTTTCTACACTTAAATTTACGCTTTCATTTGGTTTATATACCTGTTTTAAGTCTTTTGAAGCAATTGAAAACAAATCTTTTGTGTCTCCACAATTATATAAAAAAGCACTTAACGACGTGATTATAAGTAAGTTAATTTTTTTCATTTCCCTAATAATTTATATTACAATATTACAATTTATTTTAAACTAATTTTTGATTTGTAAAAATAATAAAAGATTGTATATTTGCACCGGCAAGTCCTACACGACCAGCTCCCTCAAAATCCTCCAGGGTGGGAACGCAGCAAAGGTATGTGGTTGTAGCGGTGCGATGTAGGTCGCTTGCCATTTTTTATTTCTTTCCCTTCATAAAATTCTTATAAAATTTATCGGTGTAAAACTTTTTTAGTTAGATTTGTATTGTCTTAAACCAATTCAAATGAAAAAGTTATTACTTCTACTTACAACAACTGCATTTTTGCTAAGTTGTTCTCCAAAAAAAGCGATTGTTACTAATAATGCAAGCAAAACTGTTGATGTTACTAAATACATGAACACTATTAACGAAGCAAGTTTGTCTAAAAATCTACATGTTATTGCTTCTGACGAAATGGAAGGAAGAAATACAGGTGAAGCAGGTCAGAAAAAAGCTGGTTTGTATATTATTGAACAATACAAAGCTTTAGGAATTAAAAATCCTCCAGGTTCAACTGACTATTATCAAAAAGTACCATCAGAATTCATGAAAAAAGGTTTTTCTCCAAAATTAGGAGATTCTGAAAATATTTGGGCTTTTATTCCAGGTGCTGAAAAACCAGAAGAAGTAGTGATTATTTCTGCTCATTATGACCATGTTGGTATGAAAAATGGAGAAGTTTTTAACGGAGCTGACGATGATGGTTCAGGAACGGTTTCTTTAATTGAAATAGCAAAAGCTTTCGCGGAAGCAAAAAAAGAAGGTCATGCACCAAAACGTTCGATCTTATTTTTACATGTTACAGGTGAAGAACATGGCTTACATGGTTCAAGATATTATGCAGAAAATCCATTATTTCCTTTAAAAAACACAGTTGCAGATATTAATATTGACATGGTGGGGCGTAGAGATACTATTGGAAGTCATAAAGAAAATGGAAAATACGTGTATGTAATTGGATCTGATAGATTAAGTTCTGAATTACATTCAATTAATGAAGAAGTGAATAAAAAATATGTTGGATTAAGTTTAGATTATACATTTAATGCTAGAAATGATCCAAATCAGTTTTATTTCCGTTCTGACCATTACAACTTTGCTAAAAAAGGAATTCCATCTATTTTCTTTTTTAATGGTGTTCACGAAGATTATCATGGACCAAACGATACTGCTGATAAAATTGAATACGATTTACTGGCAATGCGTGTGAAATTAGCTTTCAATTTGGCTTGGGAATTAGCCAACAGAGATAAGAAAATTGTAGTTGATAAAGACGGAAAATAATGCAATTACTACTTCTGAACGGACCTAATTTAAATTTATTAGGACAGCGAGAAACATCAATATATGGAAATCAAGATTTCGATTCTTTTTTTAAGGAGTTGAAATCTCAATTTCCAGACTTACAATTAGATTATTTTCAATCTAATGTGGAAGGAGAAATTATCAATAAATTGCAAGAAGTTGGCTTTTCTTATGATGGGATTGTTTTGAATGCAGGCGCTTACACACATACTTCTGTGGCTATTGGCGATTGTGTAAAAGCGATCACTACGCCAGTAATTGAAGTCCATATTTCCAATACCTTTTCAAGAGAAACGTTTCGTCATCAATCTTATATTTCACCTAATGCAAAAGGTGTAATTATTGGTTTTGGTTTGCAAAGTTATACTTTGGCCATACAAAGTTTTTTATAACTGATGCAACTGTTTTAATTTAAAAATCGTCTATAAAATTACAATCTAAAAACTATAAAAAAATGAAAAAAATTTCCGTATTTATTATTGCTTTTTTTGCAATGATTGGCTCTTCTTTTGCCCAAATTAATGAAACTAGAGTTGTTGGTAATTTTACTGCAATTAAGGCTTCAACAAGTGTAAATGTGGTGTATACGCAAGGTGCTACTCAAAGTGTAGTAGTAAGTTGGGAAAAAGATTTAATGAAATATTTGAAGGTTGAAGCGAAAAATAATATTCTAAGAATTTATATCGACAACGACAAATATTTTAAAAACATTGACACCAGTAAATTACTTGTATCAGTTACAAATAAAGGAGTTGGAAGTGTTACAGTAAGTTCTTCTGCAACCTTTTCAATTAAAAATAATTTGAATGTTAGTTTGTTAAAAATTAATACTTCATCAAGTGCTGATTTTTCAGGAACAGTAACTTGTAATTCCATTTTTATAGATGCTTCTTCAAGCTCAAATGTGGCTTTAAATTTGTCGACACAAGATGTTGCCGTTAATTTAAGTAGTAGTTCTTCAGTAGATTTAAAAGGGAAAACAAATAATTTAGCAATTGATGCTTCAAGTTCATCTGATTGTGATGCGAAAGAACTTGTAGCAAGTACAGCTCAAGTATTAGCAACTACGTCTTCAGATGTAAATATTGTGGCTTTAAAAAGCTTAGATGCTTCTGCTTCTACAAGCGCCTCTATAAAATATTATGGAAAATCTGAAAAAGTAAAAATCACGGAAAGCACTTCAGGTTCAGTGGAACAAATTAAATAAGTATATGAAATTTAAATTCTTATTCGCCTTAGCCTTATTCTCAAGTTTTTCAATTTCTCAAATTAGAGGAAAAGTTACAGATTCAAAAGGAAATGTCTTGCCTTACGCAAGTGTAACCGTCGAAAAAACGTATAATGGAACTTCAACCAATGAAAATGGAGAATACGAATTAAAGGTTAAAAAAACAGGTAATTATACGTTGGTTTTTAAGATTTTAGGATACAAAACCAGAACAATTACGCAAGAAATCAACTCTTTTCCTGCAGTTATTAATGCAACTTTGTCAGATGAAGAATATTCTATAGAAGAAGTTGTAGTAAAAAGTGGGGAAAATCCAGCCAATGGAATTATCAGAAACGCTATTGCCAATCGTAAAAAAAACACAGACAAAACTGATAAATTTGAAGCAGATTTCTATTCTAGAGGTATTTTTAGAGTAAAAGATATTCCTAAGAAATTTATGGGTGTTGAAATTGGCGATATGGAAGGAAATCTTGATTCTACTGGTGCTGGAATCATTTACCAATCGGAAACGGTTTCTAAAATTAAGTTTGAAAAACCAAACAATTTAAAAGAAGAAATTATCGCCAGTAAAGTTGCTGGAAACGACAATGGATTCAGTTTTAACACCGCCATAAATACCAATTACGATTTTTATCAGAATACGATTAATTTCAATATTCCGATGATTTCTCCTATCGCTTCAAATGCTTTTACCTACTACAAATACAAAATAGAAGACACGTTTACAGATAGTTATAATAATTATATTTATAAAATTAAAGTTACTCCAAAGCGAGATAAAGAACCTGTTTTTGAAGGTTATATTTACATAGTGGATGAAACCTATGCTATTTATGCCGTTGATTTTGATATTAAAGGCTACAGAGCACAACAAGAGTTTTTAGAATCACTAAAATTGGTTCAA
>JAULXA010000033.1:0-1930 GCA_032118875.1 Flavobacterium sp. | reverse complement strand
CACGTTTTTAGTAATTATAAGTTCGTGGATAGTTTTGAAAAGAAAACGTTTGGAAGTGAAGTAGTTACATTCGCAGAAAAATCGAATAAAAAGGAAGATTCTTATTGGTTGGAAAACCGCCCAGTTCCTTTAACAGAAGAAGAAACTACGAATTATGTAAAAAAAGACAGTGTTTATAAAATCCGAAATTCTCAAGTGTATTTGGATTCTGTTGATGCGATTTCAAACAAGTTTAAATTGTCTAAAATTATCACAGGTTACAGTTTTAGAAACAGTTTTAAAAACACAAGATTCAATTATCAGGGTTTGTTTAATTTGTCTTCTTTTAATTTTAATACGGTTCAAGGATATCACATAGGTTCCGGATTTTCGTATTCAAGTTATAATGAAGAAAAACAAAAAAGAACATCAATTACTTCCGATTTTCAATATGGATTTTCAGATGAACGATTAAGACCAACGGCTAGTTTTTATCACAAATTCAACAATACAAATGATGCTTATATTCGTCTTACTGGAGGGAATAAAGTCAATCAATTTAATAGCTCAGAACCTATTTCTGGAATAGAAAATTCAATAAGCTCGTTAGTTTTCAAAAATAACTTCATGAAAGTATACGAAAAAGAATTTGTTGAAATTGGAGCGGGTAGAGAAGTGGTAAATGGGTTGTTTTTAAATGCGAACTTAGCGTACGAAAACAGAAAACCCTTATTTAACACTACCGATTTTGCTATCAATAAAACGGATGACATGTACAGTTCAAATAATCCCTTGAATCCTACATCAGATGCTGTTGCGGCTATTGAAGAACATCATTTAACGAAGTTTAGTTTAAGCTCACGAATTGTTTTTAATCAAAAATACATTACCAGACCAGACGGGAAAATGAACATGAATGAAGGGAAATATCCAACGTTAGGTTTTACGTACACAAAAGCGTTTTTAGCGACAGATAAAGGCTATGAATACGACTTTTTAGAAGCCCGTTTAAATTATAACAAAACATTATCAAATAAAGGCGATTTACAATTGAATATGAAAGTTGGAAAGTTCTTTAACGCTGATAATATTTCATTTGCAGATTACAAACATTTTAATGGAAATCAAACGCACGTTAGAATTGACGGTCAGTATAATACGAGTTTTAATTTGTTGCCATATTACACGCAATCAACTAATAATCAATATTTTGAAACGCACGTAAATTATAATGATAATGGTTATTTTATGAATAAGATTCCGTTGTTAAATAAATTAGGTTGGAATTTTGTAGGAGGATTTCATCAATTAGCTACTTCAGATAATAAACCGTATCAAGAAGTTACAGTCGGTTTAGACCGAATTGGTTTTGGAAAGCTTAAGATTTTCAGAGTTGATTTTGTTAGAAGTTTTCAAGGTGGAGTTGCTAAAAACGGCTTGATGTTCGGATTAAAATTTTAAAAAATAAAATATCAAAGAATAATTAAAATAAAAAACCTCGAAACTTAATTGCTTCGAGGTTTTTTGTATGTTAATTAATGTGGTTTATCCTAAAACCACTAATTTATTATCACCGTCAACTACGACTTTAGTTAAGCCGTGTTTCGCTAAAGCTTTCATGGCAGCATCCCATTTTTTTCCGCTTAACGCTGACTTTTCTTTCAATACGCCAATTGGTTGGTTGTTTTCTTTTTCTAATAAAGAAACTATGAATTTTTCATCTTCTGTTAATTCAAAAGTAACTTTTTTCTCTGGACGCATTTGTGGGAAGAATAAAACTTCTTGAATTGATGCGTTGTTAGTTAAAAACATAATCAAACGGTCCATTCCAATTCCTAATCCAGAAGTTGGTGGCATTCCGTATTCTAACGCACGTAAAAAGTCTTCATCAATAATTCCGTTAGCTTCATCATCACCTTTTTCTGCTAAAGCCATTTGCGCTTCAAAACGC
>JAULXA010000032.1:0-7883 GCA_032118875.1 Flavobacterium sp. | reverse complement strand
TTTATTTGTTCGCCGCAACTTCGAGCGTTGCTCTCTGTGTTAGCGGGTGCAAAAGTAGAACCTTTTTTTTAATTACCAAAACTTTTTGAAACTTTTTTTGAAAATAAATCTCAACCTGTTTTTCTAATTATATATTAAAGAACTTCTCTCTCAATGCGGGTGCAAAACTAACACTTTTTTTCTTATTCCCTAACATTATCTTAACATATTTATAAAGCTTTTTCTTCTTTCCTAGTTTACAAGAAGTTACATCCATCGATTTTTTTGAACTTTCATCGATTGTTACCTCCTTATTCCGTTTAGCGCCATGTTTTAAAGAAAACCAAAGAAACATATGAATTGAAAAATATGTGGATTCTTTTTAAAATAGCCCGTTTTTTATGAGTTTTTCTAAAATCAAGCCTTCAGAAACCATTAAAAGCGCGAATGTTTTTCGAGAATTTCTGCTGAAAATGGATTTCTAGCCCTGATAGGAGCGGCATCCTTTTATTTAATTCCTTAAAAATTAAATAAAAGATAGAGCGGATAGCAGGAAAGAGCTCCTAAAAAAACTGCACATATATATAATAGTAGAAATGTAATTATTCTAAATGAAAAACGGCTGACGTAATAAAACATCAACCGTATATATAATAGTATAATAAACAGAACTGGGTTCTAATCGAACTTCAAAGCTTTGATTGGAGATATTTTTGTGATTAGGTAAGACGGAATTAACAAAACCAGTACACATATTAATACAGTACCAACATTTAATAATAAGATGTGAAGTAAATTAATATCTACAGGAGCTGAAGAAACATAATAACTTTCTGGATTCAGCTTAATGATTTCGAATTTCTTTTGAAGAACCAATAACAATATGGCTATTCCATTTCCCCAAAGCAATCCTCTAGAAATTAAATGTGCCGCATTATAAAGGAATATTTTTCGTACTGACCAATTGCTTGCGCCGAGTGCTTTTAACATTCCTATTAATTGGGTGCGTTCTAAAATTAAAACCAATAAAGCTACTACCATATTAATAGTGGCCACACCTATCATTATAATAAGGATGACTAAAATATTAAAATCGAAAAGTTTTAGCCATTCGAAAACGCTGAAGTATTTTTCAGAAATGGATGCACTATTAAATGTCGGCGGAATAGTTTTGTAAATTTCTTGAGCACGTTCATCTAGTTTAGAAAAATCATCAATAAAAATTTCATAGGCTCCAATTTGGTTGGGTTGCCATTTATTGATACGTTGCAAATGTTCGATGTTACCTATAATATATGAAGAGTCGAATTCTTGAAAACCTGAGTTATAAATTCCTGCAATTTTAAACTTTCTTACACTTGGCAATTTACCTTGTGTTTTCATAAAAAAGGTATTGAACGAATTCCCAACTTTCAATTTTAATCGGTTGGCTAAAAACTGAGAAATTAGCACTTCATTAATATCTCCTTCTTTATAGGTTGGGATTTTTCCTTCCACTAGAAATTCCTTTAAGTTTTTCCATTGGTACGAAGCATCGACACCTTTAAAGATAATTCCTTCCACATCGGTTTCGGTTCTTATTAATGCACCTTTGGTAATTATAGGTTGTACATGTGTGATGAAACTATTACTTTTTAATTTAGAAATTGGCAATAATCTTGAATCTATTGGTTCGGCAGTAACTTGAGATTGGTTGTCATCAAAATTCGAAACAATCACATGTCCGTTAAAAGCTGAAATTTTTTCACGAATTTTTTGTTGCAAGCCTACACCTGTTGCCACAGACATAATCATCATAAGAATACTTAAGGCAATAGCCAAAATAGCAATTTTTATAATTGGTGAAGAAACACTACTTTTATAACTTTTAGAAACAATAAGTCGTTTCGCAATAAAATATTCTAAATTCAAAATATACTTGATATGAAATTTGAGTTCAAAAATACGTTTTTATTTTTTTCAATACTATTATTTTCTTTCGGATGTGCTTCTAAAAAGAAAACAGCTAATACAACTATTACTAACACAAGTCAATCCACAAGTTCAGCTCCAAAAGTTAGGAAATTCAAAACAGGTGCAGAAAATCATGAAGCGTATTTGCCTTTATTAGTGAATAAGAAAGTCGGAATTGTTACGAATCCGACTGGAATAGTTGAAAACAAAAAACATTTGGTTGATTTCTTATTAGAAAAACAAATCAATCTATTAAAAATATTCGCTCCTGAACATGGTTTTAGAGGAACAGCTGATGCAGGTGAAGTGATTAAAGATGGAAAAGATACCAAAACGAACTTACCCATTATTTCATTATACGGAAATAACAAAAAACCAAAACCAGAACAGTTAGCAAATATTGACGTGATGATTTTCGACATTCAAGATGTGGGTGCGAGATTTTACACCTATATATCTACGTTGCATTATGTGATGGAAGCTTGCGCAGAAAACAATATTGAACTTTTAGTTCTGGATCGACCAAATCCGAATGGAACTATAGTTGATGGTCCGATTTTAGAAATAGAACATAAAAGTTTTGTAGGCATGCACCCAATTCCTGTTTTACATGGAATGTCTATTGGTGAATATGCCAAAATGATTAATGGTGAAAAATGGTTGACCAACGGAATCCAATGTAAATTGAAAGTCATTCCTTGTACGAATTATAAAAGAAATATGATCTACAGTTTACCTGTGAAGCCTTCACCAAATTTACCAAATGATCAAGCGATCAATTTATATGCGAGTTTGTGTTTTTTCGAAGGTACGAATGTGAGTGTTGGAAGAGGAACGGAAAAGCAATTTCAAATTTATGGATCGCCTTTTTTGACCAATTTCAATTTTAGTTTTACACCTATTTCAAATTTTGGAGCAAAAGAACCGATGCATAAAGATGTATTGTGTATTGGTGAAGACTTAACGAAGATTAAAAAAGTGACTCGTTTGGAATTGAAATGGCTACTTAAAGCCTATTCGGACACAACAGATAAAACGGTTTTCTTTAATGATTTCTTTACGAAATTGGCTGGAACCAAAAAACTACAAGAACAAATTGTAAATGGCGTTTCAGAAAAAGAAATTAGAAAAAGTTGGGAAGAAGGTTTGGAACAGTTTAAAAAAATTAGAGCGAAGTATTTGATTTACATTTAATACTATTTGCTATTTTTAAAATTCAAATTCTAGATTTACTAATAATACTCAATTAATCTTTAATGAAAAATAAAATACAATTTATTTTTTTTCTAATTTGTAATATTGTTTACGGGCAGAACGAATTTACAACAATTTGGAAACCATCAAATGCAAGCAGTGTTTTTCCTGCAACCACTAATACCCAAATTAGAATTCCTGTTTTTGGTAGTTCCTACAATGTTAGTTGGGAAGAAGTTGGCTATCCCTTACACAACGGTATTCTTACTAATCAAACTGGGATAATTACATTAGATTTTGGCACTGCATTAAACCCTACAATAACAAATGCATGTTACGAAATCAAAATAACAGGTAATTTTAATAACATCCAATTTTCAAATAACCCATCAGCTAATTCATTTTATGGAGATCGATATAAATTATTAACAATATCAAAATGGGGAAACAACCCATGGACAAGTTTTTTTAGAGCATTTAGGGGGTGCGTCAATTTAGATGTTAATGCTTCCGATTCTCCAGATTTAAGCAATGTTAATAATTTATCAGAAATGTTTTATGGATGTACTTCCTTAATAGGAAATACTAGTTTTAATAATTGGAACACAAGTAATGTAACAAATATGTCTTCTCTATTTCATCAATCTGCCGATTTTGATCAAAACATTGGCTCTTGGAACACAAGTAATGTAACAAATATGTCAAGTATGTTTGGAGGAACAATTTTCAATCAAAATATTAGCAATTGGGACATAAGCCAAGTTACCGACCTTAGAGGTATGTTTTATCAAGCTTCCATTTTCAATCAACCCATTGGGAATTGGAATACAAGTTCTGCAACCAATATGGATGGAATGTTTTATAGTGCTACAAGTTTCAATCAACCCATTGTTAATTGGAATACAAGTTCTTGTACCAGTATGCAATACATGTTTATGTTCGCAAACAGCTTTAATCAACCAATCGGAAATTGGAACACAAGTAACGTAACAGATATGTCACAAATGTTTCAAAGTGCTACAAATTTTAATCAACCAATCGAAGCTTGGAATACAAGTATTATAACAGATATGTCACAAATGTTTCGAAGTGCTTCGAATTTTAATCAACCACTAGGAAATTGGAATACGAACTCAGTAATCAATTTGTCAGCTATGTTCTACGGAGCAACAAGTTTTAATCAAACTATTAGTAATTGGAATACTAGTTTCACTACCCAAATGCAATTTATGTTTAAAGAGGCGTCTAATTTTAACCAACCAATAGAAAATTGGAATACAAGCGGAGTAACTGGCATGTCATACATGTTTGATAACGCAACTTCTTTTAACCAAAAGTTAAGTAATTGGTCATTAAATAGTAATGTGAATTTAGTACAAATGTTTAATAATTGTGGCATAGATTGTTTAAATTATGATGCAACTTTAATTGGTTGGGCAAATAACACTAATATGCCAAATGGACTAAACTTAGGAGCACAAACATTAAAATATTCTAGCCCAGATGCCCAAACTGCAAGAAACACATTGGTTACATCAAAAGACTGGTCAATTTTTGGTGATATTTTAGACACTAACTGTGCTTCAATTTTAAACAATGAAGATGTTTCATTTCAAAACAGCTTTATCATTTATCCTAACCCATCTCAAAACCAAGTTACTATTGAAGCTAATGAGTTAACTAATGCTTCATTAGAAATATTTGATATTAATGGTCGTAAGATAAAAACACAAAGACTTGAAACAACTAACTCAATAAATATTGAAAGATTAGAAGCTGGTGTTTATATATTTAAAGTAACAAGTAACGAAAGTATATCTACACAACAAGTAATAAAAAACTAATTCTTTATTTCTGAAAAGTAATTGAAAAAACTAGTTCAATTATATAATGCTACTTTTACAGTGGCATTTTCAATTTCATTTTCTCTACAATATTAAAAGCGGCTGGGCAAACAGCTACATTTAATAAGGTCAAATCGGTAATTTGATTGAACTTTTTTCTATCGGTGTGCGGGAATTCTCTGCACGCTTTTGGACGAACATCGTAAATGAAGCATTTGTTTTCGTTATCTAAAAACGTACAAGGAACCGATTTCAACACATAATCATTGTCTTCATCGACACGTAAAAACTGACTGATAAACTGTTGTGGTTTTTGTTTTAAGTGTTTCGAAATTCGTTCTACATCGGCATCTGTAAATAATGGACCAGTGGTTTTGCAGCAATTTGCACATTCCAAACAATCCGTTTTCTTAAATTCGGCATCATGTAAATCTTGCATCACATAATCTAAATTTTTAGGCACACGTTTTTTTAGCTTATCGAAATATTTTTTATTTTCAATATGCGTATCTTTGGCTAGTTTTTGAATTTCGTTTAATGCTGGTTTTAACATGTCGTATAAAAATGAGATGCAAAGCTACGATTTTGAATGTTGATTTAAGAATAACGAATGTTGAATTTTGAAATATAAATAATGAAAGACCTTTTTGGAAAAGCCATACTAGATTACCAAACTAATAATTCTCCTGAAGATTTACTTACGGAAACTTCTATTTCAGAAGCAGATGAAATGAGCGTTTCCTATTTGTTTCGTAGTTATAACGAAATGCCAAAACTGGAACAAAAAGCGTTGCAATTAGCAAAAGGAAAAGTTTTGGATGTAGGTTGTGGCGCTGGAAGTCATGCTTTAGAATTACAAAACGAAAGAAAACTAGAGGTTACGGCGATTGATATTTCTGAAAATGCCGTGAAAGCGTGTCAACTTCGTGGAATTAAAAATGTAAAAATTGCCAATATTTTAGATTTAGATACGGAAAACAAATTTGACACAATTATACTTTTGATGAATGGTACTGGAATTTTCGGAACCTTGAATGCTACTGCGAAGTATTTACAGAAATTAAAATCATTATTAAATGAAGGTGGTCAAATTTTAATTGATTCATCTGATTTAATTTATATGTTTGACCAAGATGAAGATGGTGCTTATAGTATTCCAGCAGATGGATATTATGGCGAATTGACTTTTACCGTTCAATATAAAGGGGAAACGGAAGAAACTTTCCCATGGTTGTATTTAGATTACAACACACTACAAAATGCGGCAATTGCGAATGGTTTACAATGCGAACTAATTGCGGAAGGTGAACATTTTGATTATTTGGCGAGACTGAGTTAAACAAAAAAGGTCGAGAATTGATTCTCGACCTTTTTTGTTTATTCAAAATTCATTGGTAATTTTATATCTATACTTACGGGCTTACCTCCTCTTTTTGCTGGCTCCCATTTTGGTGAAGCTCTCAAAACTCGGATTACTTCTAATGCAGATGTACCTCCTAAATCTTTTACCACTCTGATATTTTTTACTTCACCTTTATCATTAATCGTAAATGAAAAAACTAGTTGGCCTTTTTTCTCAACCGTTTTAGTGTTGAAATTTTTTACGATATAATCATAAAACTTATTTAAATCTCCACCTTGAAAAGTTGCTTCTGTTAAGTCTCCTGATAAATACACTTCATCTTCGCCACCCAATTGTGCATGAGATAAATTGAAAGCAAAAAACAAAACAATACTTGCTACAATCTTTTTCATCTTAAGGAATATTTAAATATTTATGTGTTTGTAATGACACTCTCCATTTTGGGTTGTTCATTACATAATCGACAATTAGTGGTGTCATTTCTTCTTTTTTACTCCATTCGGGTTGCAAGAATAAAATGGCATTTTTGTTTGTTTTTTCTGCTTGTTCTTCTGCAAAAATGAAATCGTGCTTGTTATGAATAATTACTTTCAATTCGTTTGCGATGGCATAAGCCGATTCTACTGGTAATTTATTTTTCTTTGGAGAAAGGCAAAACCAATCCCAAGTTCCGGTTACATCATAAGCTCCAGAAGTTTCTATATGAACGTGCAAGCCTGCGTTTTTTAATTGTGATGTTAATGGATTCATGTCCCAAGTTAAAGGTTCACCACCTGTAATCACAATTGTTTTTGCGTGTTTTTGTGCATTTGCAACAATGGCTTCTACTGAAGTTGGCGGATGCAAATCGGCATTCCAGCTTTCTTTTACATCGCACCAATGGCAACCCACATCACAACCACCTACTCGGATGAAGTAAGCCGCAGTTCCTGTGTGATATCCTTCGCCTTGAATGGTGTAAAATTCTTCCATTAACGGAAGCATTTCGCCTTTGTTGACTAATATTTGAGTTTCTTTATTAAGCATATTTTATATATTGAGTGCAAAGATAGTATAAAGTTAGAAGTTGGAAGTTAGAAGTAGGAAGTTTTTATTTAATGACTAGTATCTAGCCCAGATTGGAATGGCAGCTTGTTAGAAAGAAATGAGATAAAAACTTTTTGCAAAAAAGCGACCAACGGAAGCTATTTTGCAAAATTTAGTTTTTACTTATTTATGAGAACAACTATAATGGAAAGCTGGAAATAGCTTCTAAAATTAGAAATAAAAAAACCGATAACTTTCGCTATCGGTTTTAAATATTTATTATTATTCTTATTTCATTAAAGCTTGTAAAGACTCTTTTACGAAAGTATCTGCAGGGTTAATTTCTGCTGCTTTTTTGAAATTTTCAATTGCTTTTACTTTATCTGTTGCTGCATAATTTGCTCCGATGAAAGAGTAGGCATCAAAAAGATTTTCTTTCACAGCTGGTTTTGAAATTTCAGCATCACCTTTAGCAATAACTGTTTTTACATAACCTTCATAATCTAAAACTGCTTGTACGTTAG
>JAULXA010000031.1:0-2205 GCA_032118875.1 Flavobacterium sp. | reverse complement strand
AATTAATCATAAAAAAAACTCGTTAGTAAACACTAACGAGTTTTTTGTTTTTATTATTTCTGTCTGAAATAAATATCAATTGGAACGCCACTAAAATTGTATTGTTCTCTTAATTTATTTTCAATAAAACGTTTATATGGATCTTTTACATATTGTGGCAAGTTAGCAAAAAACACAAATTGTGGTGTTGGCGTTGGCAACTGCATACAATATTTAATCTTTACATATTTACCTTTCAATGCTGGTGGAGGCGTTGCTTCAATAATTGGCAACATCAAATCATTAAATTTAGAAGTCGAAATACGTTGTTTTCTGTTCTCAAATATTTCAACTGCCGTTTCTAATGCTTTTAGTAAACGTTGTTTGGTTAAAGCCGAGATAAAAAGAATTGGCACATCGGTAAATGGTTGTAATTCTTCTCTGATTTTTCTTTCGTAATCACGGGTCGACATGGTGTCTTTTTCCACCAAATCCCATTTGTTTACTAAGATGACAATACCTTTTCGGTTTTTTTCAGCCAACCAAAAAATACTTTGATCTTGCCCTTCAAATCCGCGAGTCGCATCGATAACTAATAAACAAACATCACTATGTTCAATAGCTCTTACCGAACGCATTACCGAGTAAAATTCTAAATCTTCTTTTACTTTCGCTTTACGTCTAATTCCAGCTGTGTCAACCAAGTTGAATTCAAATCCAAAACGGTTGTATTTCGTATCAATTGCATCACGTGTGGTTCCAGCAATGTCGGTTACCACGAATCTATCTTCGCCAATTAAAGCGTTAATAAATGATGATTTTCCTGCATTTGGTCTTCCTACTACACAAAATCTTGGTAATGGTTCTACTTCTTCGGTAACTTCTGGCATTTCAGGTAACACTTCGACTAATTTGTCTAAAAGCTCTCCCGTTCCGCTTCCGCTCATTCCCGAAATCGTGTAATATTCTCCTAATCCTAAGTTGTAAAATTCAACAGCGTCTTTTTCACGCATTGCATTGTCTACTTTGTTAATCACTAACAAAACAGGTTTTTTAACCTTACGAAGTAATTTAGCCACTTCGTCATCCATAGGTGTAATACCTTCTTCCACATCCACAATAAAGATAATAGCATCTGCTTCATCAATAGCTAATTCTACTTGACGACGAATTTCTGCCTCAAAAATATCGTCAGAACCTTTGATATAACCTCCAGTATCAATTACAGAAAACTCCTTTCCGTTCCACTCACTTTTTCCATAATTTCTATCACGCGTAACACCGCTTACCGAGTCAACAATAGCTTCTCTTCGCTGAATTAAACGGTTAAAAAATGTGGATTTTCCAACATTTGGTCTTCCTACAATGGCAACAATATTATTCATAATCTTATTTTGAATCGGCAAAAGTACGATTTTTTTTGGAGCTTTTTCCAGCTATCCACTACAACTCCACAATTTTAGCTCTTTTTTTCTAAATTTATTCGGTCAGCTTCTAAGGTCGCTGTCCAAATAAAAAGAAAAAATAGGTCAAAAATTTGCGGGGTTTCCGTTTCTATCTGGGCTAAATTGAGAAAATCATTCAACATTTGTTAAAATTGTATATATTAGCTTTAAAATCAGAAGAAATGGAACCTGAAAAAAGCATCGCACTTCGTCCCAAATTTGAAGTCGAATCAAAAAATAGTGTCGATAAAATTTTAGAAAAAGCAAAACAGCTAAAAACTGAACTAAAAGCCGATTACCAAATTAAAATAATCGATGAGCATTTGTATTTCTATTTCAGCAAAGAAAAACGAAAATACTATTCCCCATTTTTGCATTTGGAATTAGAAGCTAATGAAGATAAAACTACAGTAAAAGGCTTATTTGGACCAGAGCAATTGTTATGGACGCTTTTTATGTTTCTACATTTTATCATTGCAGGATTATTTTTGGTTTTCGCTATGATGGCTTACACTCATTGGTCACTAAAACAATCTACGGTTTTAGATTTCAGTATAATGGGAATCATGGTGGTTTTTTGGTTTTCGCTCTATTTTATGGCGCGATTAAACAGAGAACGCGGTGTGCCACAAATGCACGAATTAGAAGATTTGATGTATAAGGTTTTGGAATAAAAAAACCTGATGAACATTCATCAGGCATCTTTTATCTTTATTCTTTGCTCTTTTTCCTTATTTCTGGTTATACCCAAAACGTTTTAATTGGTAAGCACTGCTTCTCC
>JAULXA010000030.1:0-18783 GCA_032118875.1 Flavobacterium sp. | reverse complement strand
GATTTCTTTGGAAAAATCCCGATTTCATCCATCAAAAAAAGACAAGATTGGATGCTTTGGTTGCAAATTGTAAAACAAATACAAACCGCCATTCCAGTTCCAGAAAGTTTAGCCTATTACAGAGTTAGAGAAGATTCTATTTCAGCGTCTAAATGGAAGTTAATTAGGTTTAATTTCAAAGTCTACCGAGATTTTCACCAACGTAATTTCTTTTCATCTTGTTTAGATACGTTGCAATTTTTATATGTTCAGTTGTTTATCAAACCAAAATATAAAATTACAACAAAGAAGTAAATTGCTTCAATTTCCCACGATTACTTCTGGTTAAAAAGTCTTTTCTAGTATAAGTAAATTTTAAATTTGGTTCCAAATACAAGTCAATCGCTTTCTGAATTTCGTTTATTTGTGATGTTGAAAGTTCTTTTTCACTCACATAATCAATTTCAAAACAATCCAATTTCGTTTGTTTAATAACGAATTCTTTCACATTTCCGTCATCTTCAATAATGCTTTTTGTCACGTAATAAAACGTCAATCCAGGAGATTTTTTTCCGCTTGGTAAAATAGCCACATCGTTGGTTCGACCAATTAATTGCTTCAAAATTGGTTTTTTCCAAGTACTTTTTTCGTCTAAAATACCAATATCGCCAATCTCATATCGAATAAACGGATGTGCTTTGTTGTATAAAGATGTCACCACAATTTTACCAGAAGTTCCGTTTGCAACAGGCTGATTGTTCTCATCTAAAATTTCAATAAATAAGGTTTCAGAATTAACTTGCCATTCCCCTTTCGGATTTTGAAAAGCTAATAAATCTAGTTCGGAAGCACCATATTCATTCACAATTGGAACACCTAAATATTTTTCAAGTAGTAGTTTATCAGCATCAAAAAGCATTTCAGATGTTACCATACATACTTTTAAAGTCGGACAAACGTCTTTTAAAACGATGTTTTTCGCTTGTAAAAATTTCGCAAAAAGTACTACCGAACTTGTGTAACCATTAATATAATCGAATTTTTTCTGTTGGAATTTTTTCAGAATTTCTTCCAAAACAACATCCGATAAATCGAAAATAGGAAAACGATACCTTTTCGCTAAAAAATCTTTGAAACGTTCTTTATAATACCCAAATTTATCCAACGGAATGCCATAAAATCGCGCTTGAAACGACGAATTAAAATCAATTCCAAACCAACCAAATCGGTAAATATTGGAATACCAAGTTAGCGCGTGCGAAAATTTATCTTTCGCGAAAATAAACGGATCGCCACTAGAACCGGATGTTTTGTTGATATAAATGTTCTTTTCAAAACCTTTTGAAAGTCTATCTTTTAAAGGAACTTGAAGATTTTTTTTAGTCAGAATCGGTAAATTATTCCAATCGGAAACATCTTTATTTCCAACTAAATTTTTATAGAAAGTGTTGTTTTCTATATGAAATTGGACTATTTCCTTTCTTTTTGCTTCAATGAATTTTTGATAATCGGATTCAGAAATTTGTAGATTTTTTTCAAATTCAACCTGGGCTTCCTTCATGGGGAAACCATTAATTTTTAACGATAAATTAAATAAGTGGAACACGTTTTCTGAATTTATTCAAAAATAACAAACCTAATTTTATAATCTAACAAAGACTTACTTTTTTTTCCAATTAAAACAAACTATTTTTGCACCAACAAACAACACACACTATATGAATATTTTACTTTTAGGTTCTGGAGGAAGAGAACATGCTTTTGCTTGGAAAATGACTCAAAGTGCACTTTGCTCACATCTTTTTGTAGCGCCAGGAAATGCAGGAACAGCCCAAATAGCAACAAATGTTGCGATGAATCCAAACGATTTTGAAACGGTGAAACAATTTGTTTTAGCCAATGCAATTGATATGGTTGTTGTCGGACCAGAAGATCCTTTAGTAAATGGAATTTACGATTTCTTCAAAAACGACAATCAGATTGCACATATTCCTGTAATTGGACCTTCAAAATTAGGCGCACAATTAGAAGGAAGTAAAGAATTCGCCAAAGAATTTTTAGTAAAAAACAACATTCCAACCGCAAAATACGAAAGTTTTACTTCGGAAACGGTTGAAAAAGGCTATGCTTTTTTAGAAACACTTTCTCCACCATACGTTTTAAAAGCCGATGGTTTAGCAGCCGGAAAAGGTGTGGTAATTTTAAACGACTTGAAAGAAGCTAAAGATGAATTAAAAGCGATGTTAGTAGATGCTAAATTTGGTTCAGCAAGTGCGAAAGTAGTGATTGAAGAATTTTTAGATGGAATTGAATTAAGTTGTTTCGTTTTGACAGATGGAAAAAGTTACAAAATTCTACCAACCGCAAAAGATTACAAAAGAATTGGTGAAGGGGATACAGGTTTAAACACCGGTGGAATGGGTGCTATTTCTCCAGTTCCATTTGCAGATGCGACTTTGATGCAAAAAATTGAAGAGCAAATTGTAATTCCAACTATCAACGGTTTGAAAAACGACAACATTGAATACAAAGGTTTTGTGTTTATTGGTTTGATAAAAGTAGGTGATAATCCATTTGTGATTGAATATAATGTGAGAATGGGTGATCCAGAAACAGAAGTGGTTATTCCAAGAATTAAAAGTGATTTAGTCGCTCTTTTTCAAGCAGTTGCAACAGAAAAATTATCGGATTTTGAATTCGAATTAGACGAAAGAACAGCAGCTACAATTGTAGTGGTTTCTGGCGGTTATCCTGAAGAATTTGAAAAAGGAAAAGAAATATCAGGTTTAGATAATAACACAGAATCTTTAGTTTTTCATGCAGGAACAAAAGAAGAAAACGGAAAAATTGTATCTAATGGAGGTCGTGTTTTAGCGGTAACATCTTTCGGAGCTACGTTTGTAGAGGCCACAAAAAAATCTTATCAAACTATAGAAAATCTAAAATTTGATAAGATGAATTATAGAAAAGATATAGGATTCGATTTATAATCAAATCTTAAATCAATTTATAGAAGTCGAATTTTGAAACCAAATAATTTCAAAATTCGGCTTTTTTATTATTTTGTTAAGAAAGAGTGTGCAGTTGTATCTTGCTCGTCTTCTCCAGATTTTTTAAAAATCGATAATTGGTTTGTCCAGTAATATGACCAATAACAACAGATACAAATAAATACCCAGTTGATAATATTTGCACCCCACCAGTTTGTTAATTCCCAACTTCTTAATAAGTCCATCGGTACAAAAAGTACTTCAACAAATAAAAATTGTATTGCTTCGAAAAATGCTTTCATTTTTTTATTATTATATTTACACTACAAAAATATAAAATATCTTTATGATTGCAAGCCTTTTTAGTAAAACTCGACCAATTAATTACGCATTAATCTTTTTAATGTTACTTTCTTGCTTTTTTTTATATCAAATTCGAGTTTCAACTACCGATTTTACCCTAAATGTTCTAATTGAAAAAGCAGCCGTTTTAGTTTTAATTTTATTTTCGTTTTTTTTAGTCAACTTTATTTCTTTAAAAAATTCGCTAACTAAGAACGATAATTATGCGATTCTTATCTTTTTTGTATTTCTACTTTTATTTCCAACCATATTAGACGACACTAAAATTGTGTTGTCAAACGTGTTTTTATTGTTGGCTTTGCGACGATTGGTTTCGTTAAAAACTTTAAATTCTCCAAAAGAGAAAATTTTCGATGCTTCTTTTTGGATTTTCCTTTCCGCAATATTCCATTTTTGGAGTATTCTGTATATTGTTTTGGTATTTATTTCTATTATATTCCACTCCGGTAAAGATTTTAAAAACTGGCTATTGCCTTTTGTTTCTTTTCTTTGTGTGTGGATTTTGTACATTTTTGCCAGTCTAATTTTGTTTGATAACTATACGATTAACGACAAAATATTTGATGTAAGTTTTAACTTTTTTGCTTTTGATAATGTGTATCAAAATATGGCATTGGCGCTGTTTGTTTCTATATCAGCCTTGTTTTTTGCTTCACAAACTTTCGATTACCAAAACAAACCCTTAAACATGCAGTCGTCTTATAAACAAATTTACTTTTCGTTTATTTTAGCAATGGGAATTTATATTTTTTCACCAAATAAATCTAACGATTTATTAATCTATTCTTTTGCGCCTTTGTCTATTTTAGGTGCGAACATGTTCGAAAAATTTGAGGATTCCGTTTACAAAGAAGTTTCTTTGTATTTATTATTTGCTGTTGGATTGTTTTTCTTTTTTGCGCAATTATAGTTTATTTCCATAAGCTAAATCGCCAGCATCACCTAAACCAGGAATAATATAATCTTTCTCGTTTAGTTTTTCGTCTAATGAAGCTACCCATAAATGACAATTTTCTGGTAAGTTTTCTTCTAAGAATTTAATTCCTTCTGGTGCGGCAATTACTACAGCAATGTGAATTTGTGTCGGATTGTGATCTACTAAAAGTTTGTTTAAAACCGCAACTAAAGATTGTCCGGTTGCCAACATTGGGTCAATTAAAATTAAACTTTTATTGGTTAAAGTTGGAGTAGCTTTATATTCTACTAAAATTTCAAAGTCATCATCGTTGTTATAATGATGTCTGTAGGCAGAAATAAAACCGTTTTCTGCATCATCAAAAAAGTTCATAAAACCTTGATGAAGTGCTAAACCAGCTCTTAATATGGAACATAAAACAATGTCTTCCGCAATAGTTGTAGTGTGTTTTACACCTAAAGGCGTTTGAACAGCAATGTCTTTATATTCTAATGTTTTGCTTAATTCATAAGCCATAATCTCACCAATACGTTCTATATTTTTTCTGAAACGCATGCTGTCTTTCTGAATGTTAACATCTCTTAGTTGTGTCAGGAAATGATTTAAAATACTGTTTTGTTCGGAGATATATTGAATGTTCATGTGAGATAATTTGAAATTTGTGGTTAAAAGTACAAAAAATCCTTATTTTTGTAAATTAAATTAGAAACTATGTTTGCAGAATTTGCTTTTCCCATTTTTGAACAATCGATAAATGATTATCACATTATTAATGATGTGTACCAACCCGCTTTAAATCCGTACGAAAAAGGTTCAGTTGAACACTTATTGTATGCTAAAAATTGGGTAGATACCGTACAATGGCATTATGAAGATATTGTTCGTGATCCGAATATTGATCCAGTTGCGGCGTTAGATTTAAAACGTAAAATCGATGCTTCTAACCAAGTTAGAACGGATATGGTGGAATATATTGATGGGTATTTTTTACAGAAATATGCACACGTACAAGTGAAACCAAATGCTAGAATTAATACGGAAAGTCCAGCTTGGGCGATTGATAGATTATCTATTTTAGCTTTGAAAATTTACCACATGAATGAAGAAGCTACTCGTGAAGCCGCAACTGCTGAACACAGAGCGAAATGTCAGGAAAAATTGAATGTATTGTTAGATCAAAAAAACGATATGTTTATTTCTATTAGTCAATTAGTAGAAGATATTGAAAATGGCGACAAATTCATGAAGGTTTACAAACAAATGAAAATGTACAACGACGAGGATTTAAATCCTGTTTTGTATCAAAATAAAAAATAAATGTCTCAACACATTTTAGTTATCAGGCTTTCAGCTATGGGTGATGTCGCTATGACAATTCCTGTGCTGAGAGCTTTTTCTTTGCAATATCCCAATGTGAAAATTACGGTGGTTTCTCGACCGTTTTTTAAACCTTTTTTCGATGATATCGATAATGTAACTTTCTTTGCTATTGATTTAAAAGATAGACACAAAGGTTTTTTAGGTTTGTTGCGCTTGTTTTCCGATTTGCGAAAACTGAATATTGATGCCGTTGCCGATTTGCACAACGTTTTACGTTCGAAAGTGGTACGTAGATTATTTGCTTTAACAGGTAAAAAAGTGGCAGCCACAAACAAAGGAAGAAAAGACAAAAAGGAACTCACGAAGTTAGTCATCAAAACCATTTCTCCAACCAAATCGATGTTTGAAAGACATTGCAAAACGTTTGAAAAATTAGGTTTTCCACTAAATTTAAAAAATCCTACATTTTCTGAAAAAGCTATTTTATCAGAAGAACTACTTGCCATTACTGGAAAAAAAGAAGGAAGTTGGATAGGAATCGCACCTTTCGCACAATATGAAAGTAAAGTGTATCCGATTGATTTAATGCAAGACGTGATTGATGAATTAGCGAAAAATTCTTCCGTTAAAATTTTCTTATTTGGTGGTGGAAAAGAAGAAATTAAAAAACTAAATCAACTGAAAAACAACCATGAAAGAGTAGTTGTATTAGCAGGGAAAACTAACTTAAAACAAGAATTAGCCATCATATCCAATTTGAATGTAATGCTTTCCATGGATTCTGGAAATGCGCATATTGCAGCCATGTTAGGTGTTAAGGTGATAACACTTTGGGGCGCCACGCATCCGTTTGCAGGATTCAAACCGTTTAATCAACCTGATGATTTTTGTATTACTTCAGATAGAGAACAATATCCATTTTTACCAACATCGGTATATGGAAATAAAAAAGTGGAAGGTTATGAAAATGCGATGCGAAGTATTTTACCCGAAACAGTTGTAAGTAAAATTAATTCGGTTTTATAAATAAAAAGAAAACCCTAAATCACAAAATGCGATTTAGGGTTTTTTTATGAGTTGTAGATATTCTTAAATATTATCAAAATCAACTTTAATTTCTGAACTTGTTGGAACAGCCTGACAAGCCAAAACTAATCCTTCTGCTACCTCATTGTCAGTTAAAATTTGGTTTTTATTCATTACTGCGCTTCCTTCTGTAACGCGACAAATACAACTGCTGCAAATTCCACCTTGACAAGAATAAGGCACATCTAAACCTTGTTTTAAAGCCGCTTCTAAAATGGTTTGTTTCTGACTCATTTCAAAAGTAACTTCATCAGAATCTACTAAAATTGAAATGTTAGTATGTCCGTTTTGTCCTGCTGCAGCTTTGTTTTCTGCAGCTGGAGAAGTACCAAACAATTCAAATTTGACATCTTTTTCCGCTACATTGTTTTCTTTTAAAGTTGCCGAAACGACTTTTATCATTTCTTCTGGTCCACATAAATAAAACTTAGAAAACGTTTTATCGGCATGTTTGTTTTTAAGTACTGTGTTTACCACAGCTTTATCAATTCTTCCAAACAATTCACCAGCAACAGTAGCTTGACTGTATACAAAATGAACAAAAAAGCGACCTAAATTTTTTAGTTGAAGATCGTGTAATTCGTCGTGAAAAATAGTTTCTGCTACGTCTTTATTTCCGTAAACTAGAACAAATGTGCTGTTTGGTTCTTCTTCTAAAACACTTTTTGCTATTGATAAAACGGGTGTAATTCCGCTTCCAGCAGCAAAAGCCGCATAACTTTTTTGATGATCGTGTTTCGCTTCAAAAACAAATTTCCCCTCTGGAACACTTACTTCTAGTAAATCACCAATAGCTAAATTGTTATTTGCGAATTTTGAAAATGTTCCGCTTTTAACTTCTTTAACAGCAATTCTCATCTCGCCACTTTTCGGAGAAGAACAAATAGAATACGCTCTACGAATTTCTTTTCCGTCTAAAGTTAATTTTAAGGTAACATATTGTCCTGCAATAAATTGATAGACTGCTTTTAATTCTTCAGGAATATTAAAAACAATGGAAACCGCACTTTTGGTTTCTCTTTTGATTTCTTTTATGGCTAATTTATAAAAATCCATATTGTATATTTTAAGTTGTAAATAAGGCTCTTAATTCGGTTGCATCACTAGGTTTCATTTTTCCAGCTAATACTAAACTTAATTGTTTTCTTCTTAATGCAGCATCAAAACGTTGAATTTCTAATTCCGTTTGTGGTTCAATTGGAGGAACAGGAACAGGGCTTCCCATTTCATCAACAGCCACAAAAGTATAAATAGCTTCGTTCGCTTTGTTTTTTATTCCAGATTCTCTGTCTTCGGTCCAAACATCAATAAAAATCTCCATAGATGTAGAAAAAGTTCTAGATACTTTTGCTTCCACGGTTACCACACTTCCTAAAGGAATCGCTTTGTTAAAAGCTACGTGATTTACAGATGCGGTTACACAAATTCTACGAGAATGACGACGTGCAGTAATACTTGCAGCTCTATCCATACGAGCTAATAATTCACCACCAAAAAGATTATTTAAAGGATTAGTTTCACCAGGTAAAACTAAATCTGTAAGAACAGTAATTGAGTCTGAAGGATATTTGTTTTGCATTGTTTTTTTACAAAGATAATAACTCTGATTTAAAAACAAGGCATAAAAAAATCCCAAAATTGGGATTAGTCTATTAGCAACCAAGCATCGATGCTATCTTTTGCTTTTATTTGGCGTTTTAAATTCTGCGCTTCGTTTAAATTAGAATAACTTCCGAAAGCTACAGGAATCAATCCGTATTTGTTTTTTGTTAAGACATGTGCCTCAAAACCTTGAGCAACCAATTGTTTCAATGCTTTGTTGGCGTTTTTTTCACTTCTGTAAGCGCCAGCCACAACATGATATTTGTTGTTTGCAGCCGGTTTCTCTTCTAAAGTTAAATCAACAACTGCCATTGGATTGGGTAATACGAAAGTGGCTTCTTGTAATTTTTGATTTACTTTTTCTTGAACTGATTTTTCAACCAAAATCGTTTTCTGATCAATTGTAAAATCGTAATACATTTTATAACCGTACGTTCCAGCTGAAGAAAAAAGCGCAATTGCTGCAGCATATTTCAACCAATTCGTATTTGGTTTGGTTTGAACTAACGGAATAACCGGAGTTTCATTTTCAATAACTTCTTCTTCTAAAATTTCATTTTCAACCACTTGTTGTGGAATAGAAAGCGTTTCAATTGTATTTTGTATTTGATTTTCTCTGATAATTTCTGGAGAATTAAAACCAGACAAACCAAAAGAATCCATTAAATAATTAACGGAAGTATTTGGTTTAAAAACTAAATTATTTTCAGAATTTAAAGAAATTTCACCAATATTTTCTAAAGTTAAAACTTCTTTATTTTGCAATTTTTCTAACCAAAAAACAACTTGCGTTTGAATTTTTGCTAAAGCAGTTTCGTAGCTAATTTTTTCTTGTAAGGCAATATGATTCGCCAACAAACCGTCATTAGTTTTTATGTTTGAATTGAAAGAAATTACTTTTCTTGGTGGCACAAACGAATTATGACCTTCCGCTATTTGAGCCGATTGCCATTCGCTTAAAAAAGCACCAAAACCAGGAATGCTTACACATTGGTATCGGTACAATAATCCAGAAATGTATTTCTCTATTTTCATAGTCACAAAATTAAGTATTCAAAGACAAAAACAAAATTTTATCAACAATTTTTATTAACAATCTACGCTTTTATTTATTAAGGTTTGATTTTCAAAATCATAAAAAATAAATATATTTGTGAAATATATTATACGCCATGTTACATACTGAATTATTACACGCACTCGCACTTTTAAAAGTGGACGGAATTGGTGATGTTGTTGCCAAAAAACTAATTACCCAATGTGGTTCTGCCCAAGATGTTTTTCAATCTAAGAAAAAAGCACTGTTAGCTATTGATGGTGTGGGCGAAATGCTCTACAAAAAATTACAAGACAAATCTGTTTTTCAGTTAGCTGAAAACGAATTGCGATTTGTTGAAAAAGAAAACATTTCTATTTCCTACTATTTAGACCAAAACTATCCAGAACGATTGAAACATTGTATCGATGGTCCAGTTATTTTGTTCCAATCTGGAAATATTAATTTTGAAAATAGAAGGCTGATAAACATTGTTGGAACCCGCCAAATTACACCTTACGGAACAGAATTTACTAAAAAACTAATTGCAGATTTAGCGCCATTGAATCCAATTATTGTCAGTGGTTTTGCTTTTGGTGTAGATATTGTCGCCCATCAAACCGCTATGGAAAATAATTTGCAAACGATTGGCGTTTTAGCACACGGATTGAACCAAATTTATCCTAAAATGCACAAAAAATACATGGCAAAAATGGAGCAAAAAGGTGGTTTTATGACCGAATTTTGGAGCACTTCTAATCCAGATAGAGAAAATTTTATTAAACGAAATCGTATTGTTGCCGGAATGTGCGAAGCGACAATTGTTGTTGAAAGTGCCGAAAAAGGCGGTTCTTTAATTACAGCAAATATAGCTAACGATTATAATCGTGATGTTTTTGCCGTTCCTGGAAGAGTTTCTGACAAATTCAGTCAAGGTTGTAATAATTTGATCAAAACACAACGCGCACATTTATTAAATAGCGCTGCAGATTTAATTTATATTTTGAATTGGGATTTGGATAAAAAGGTAAGTAAACCCATTCAAAAACAATTGTTTGTTTCTTTAACGGATGAGGAACAAAAAATTTATGATTACCTTCAAAATAAAGAGCAAGAACTTATGGATATCATTGCTTTAGATTGTGATTTCCCCATTTTTAAAATTTCTTCTTTATTATTGAATATGGAATTGAAAGGTGTAATCAGACCTTTACCAGGAAAGTTGTTTGAAGCTGTGTAAATATAAAAAAGCCGACTGGGAAGTCGGCTTTTGATATTATAGTTCAGGAATTATCTTCCTAAATATGTTACGTTTATTTCACATTCGTTACCTAAAACACCCATCGAACCTACAACATGCGGGTGTGCATCACTAATGTTGTCATCATTATCTCCAGAATAAGCGGCATTTAAAGTACAAACAGAACCAGCAGTTAAGTTTACTGTTGTAATTATGGTTACTTCGTTAAATAACTGATAAATATCTGTTCCACCAGCACCACTAGCCGAATCACTTGAACGGTAATAACTTACAGAATAAGAATATTTGTCATAACTCACTCCGTTAATGGTTAATCTGAATTTTCCTTCTACATAACCTGTTGCTGCATAACCACTAATATCTCTACCTGAACCAACATTTGTAGTGTTGTCATTCACTGTTTCTGTTCCTAAGTAACCAGAAAAGATGATTTGATATTCACCACTATAAGGAGCTGTGAATGTTTTAGTGTTTAAACCTGGTACATTAGTAAAGGTAGTACCACTTGAAACGGAAAGATCTGATGTTTGAGTAAAATTTGTTTTATAATATTGGTGTGCATTAGAAACCCAATATGTTCCATCCCAATAATATAACCCTTTTTTAACACCATATGTTCCAGCTGTATTAGCTGTATTAAAAACCATTGTTCCAACCTCTAATGAACCTCCGTTTGGATTTACTAAGGTAGCTACATTTGTGGCAGTTAATGCAATTCTAGGCATTAAAAATCCTTGGTTCGTGCTTGTAACATCCATAGCGGCTTTTGGAGTAGTAGTTCCAATCCCAACTTGGGCGAATAAGATAATATTAAATAGAAAGAGAAAAGATGAGAATGCTAATTTTTTTTTAAAGTGAAACATAATTTAAATAATTAATAATTTTTCGTTGATTTTTATGCGAAAGTATAATTATTTGTGTTTTTTTAACAATATTTTTGAGTTATTCGATAACGTGTATAAAAAACTCGATAAGATGTAATTTAATAGAAACAAAAAAGGTTGCTGAATTAATTTCAACAACCTTTTTGGATATAAATCGAATTTATTTTACATAAACCCTAATTTTTCTCTTACTCGTTTTAAAACGCTATCTGCTACATTACCAGCTTTTTTGGCACCATCAAAAAGTAATTTATCTACTTCTTCTAGGTTGTTAATGTAGTAGTTGTATTTTTCTCTTTCTGTTTTAAATTTTTCAGTTATTAAATCATATAACGCTTGTTTCGCATGTCCGAAACCATAATTTCCAGCCAAATATTTAGCTTTTAATTGCGCAATTTCTTCTTCTGAACCTAATAATTTATACAAGCCAAAAACATTACATGTATCTGGATTTTTTGGTTCTTCTAAAGGTGTGCTATCTGTTTCAATACTTTTAATTTGTTTCAATAACGCTTTATCATCTAAGAAAATGTTGATAAAGTTATTACGAGATTTACTCATTTTTTGTCCGTCCGTTCCAGGAATTAACATCGTGTCTTCGCTTGTTTTTCCTTCAGGTAATACGAAAGTTTCACCCATCTGATGGTTAAAACGAGATGCTACATCACGAGTAATTTCTAAATGTTGCATTTGATCTTTTCCAACAGGAACAATTTCTGCATCATACAATAAAATATCAGCAGCCATTAACATTGGATAGGTAAATAAACCCGCGTTTACATCGTCTAATCTGTCGGCTTTATCTTTAAAAGAATGGGCTAATGTCAAACGTTGAAACGGAAAAAAGCAGCTTAAATACCAAGACAATTCGGCGGTTTGTGGCACATCCGATTGTCTGTAAAACACTACTTTAGTCGTGTCTAATCCACACGCTAACCAAGCTGCAGCGGTGCTGTAGGTGTTTTCTTTAAGTTCGGTTCCGTTTTTAATTTGCGTAATTGAATGCAAATCGGCAATAAATAAAAACGATTCATTTGCAGGATTATTTGCCATTTCGATAGCAGGAATAATTGCGCCTAATAAATTTCCTAAATGTGGTGTTCCCGTACTTTGTACGCCCGTTAATATTTTTGCCATTTTGTTACTTGTTTTTGCAAATGTAAGTTTTTATGTAAAAAGTAAAAAGTATTCAGTCACAGTTTTCAGTTAAAAGTTGCACGTGATTCCTAACCCCGATTGCAGTGGCATCCTTTTATAAATTGCTACTTAAAAAGCAATTTTTAACAGATATAACGGAAAGCGGGTGGAATTTTGTGCTGAAATGCTATATTTGTGTTTCAAAAAAAATAAAAATGAAGGTTTTACTATATCCATTTTGGTTGCTTTATAGAATTTGGTTTTACATGTTAATGTTAGTGCCAATAATTGTCTTGTTTCCATTTATATTTGTGACCATCTTAAGCGAAAAAACCTATCCGTTATTTTTTAAAATTGCACGACTTTGGGCTAAAGTGATTTTAATAGGAATGGGTTTTAGATATTCCATAGAAGGCGATGAAATTTTTGAAGATGGAAAAAGTTATATGTTGGTGGCCAATCATACTTCTATGACGGATATTATGCTGATGCTAATTGCGGTAAAAAACCATCCGTTTGTATTTGTGGGAAAAAAAGAATTGGTTAAAATTCCGATTTTCGGATTTATCTATAAACGCGTTTGTATTTTGGTAGATAGAAAAAGCAGTAAAAGTCGATATGAAGTTTTTGAACGCGCCCAAAAAAGAATCCAACAAGGTTTAAGTATTTGTATTTTCCCTGAAGGTGGCGTGCCAGATGAAAGTGTTTTGTTAGATGAATTTAAAGACGGTGCTTTCCGAATTGCGATTGAACACCAACTACCAATTGTTCCGATGACATTTTTCGATAATAAAAAACGATTTTCGTATACTTTTTTTAGCGGAACTCCGGGAAAAATGAGAGCTATAATTCATCCACCAATTGAAACAAAAGGCAAATTAATGGAAGACAGACACCATATAAAAGAGGAAGTTAGAAAAATTATTTTAGCCGATTTAGAAAACGACCAAAAATAAAAAAGCGCCATTGGGGTGACGCTTTTCCAGTTTCAAACTTAAACAAAAGTATTGAAACAACTTAACTAAATTATGTAACCTAACTTTAAAATTTGTAACTAATTCCGGTATTTAAACCAATAACATACGGTGAAAAATCTTCGGCGTTTTTATTAAATGTGTTAATTTGATATTTTAATGTAGGTTCTACATTCAATTGAAAATTTTTCATAAAATTATAACTGAACCCTAACCCAACGTTACTGCTAAAGTGAACATCATTTAAGTTAGACGCTTTTCCAATTTGCATATTTCCATCTTCTGCTTTTATAGACACTTCGTTTTCCGTTAAAAACAACGTACTCATTCCACCTCTGATAGCCACACCAATTTTTTTGTTCAATAACGCATATGACATTTCTATCGGAACTTCAATGTATTGCGTTCTTTGGTTTAAATTTCCTAAATTTTGGTTGGATTGAATTCCTAAATTTTCAACAGCGTCTTTCGAAGCATCTTTTTCGTGGCGTAACACTAAATATTTACCATTGGCATTTCTTTCAATGTTTGTATTTGCAATTTTCGATTGGTCTTCAAAACTTGAATAGAAGGCAATGTTTTCTGTATCAAAATCTAAGTTTAAATTGCTTACTCCAGTTTTTACAGATAAGCGTTTGTTTATGTTGTAAGCCACGCCAACTCCATAACTGGTAGAAGTATTAAAGGTTTTTTCATTAGCTGCAAACTCATCTGAAAGCGGAGAACCATTAGCAAAAGAATTGAAGAAAATAGGCGAAACATAACTGTTTACAGCCCATTTACTCCATTTCTCTTTTTCTTCAGCAACTTTTTTTGTCTCTTTTTCACGAAGCAATTTTTCCATCGGGTTTTCTTCAAGTATAACCGTTGCCAAAGTTATAGTATCGATTTTCACTTCTTCCACTGCAACAATAGTCGCCGAATTAAAAGTAGTGTTTGAATTTTCTAAGCCATTTTCAACCACTATATTTGTGTTGTTTGTTGAAGATATAGTAGAAGAATTAAGTTGATTCATATCTGATACACTAGAATTTGAATTGTTATTTTTAACAGAATTGAAATCAGTGTTACCAAAAGTAGCGGTGTTGTTTTGGTTCGAATTGAATGGGTTTACATCTGCAATTCCAGAAATTGAATTTGTGTTTTTTAAGGAATTAAAATCGATACTTTCAGAAGTTGATTTTTGTCTGTTATTGATTTTATTTCTACGCGTTTCATTTGCAGCAATTTCTGAATTGGAACTGTTAAATGAAGTTTTGTTTTTTATAGATTTTGAAGTTTTGCTTTGTTTTTTAGTATTCGAAACGAAATTAGTATTTGATTTATACGTATTTGAATTTTGTAAAGAACCTGTATTTAATTTGGTATCCTTATTTAATTTTATATTCGTTTTCGAATTGTTATTCGTACTAGTATTGTTTACAAGTGAATTGTTGGTTTTCGAATTATTTCCAGCTTCATTTGCAACCGATGAATTTGAATTGTTTGCATTAGATTCTGAAGAATTAGACGAATTCGTTCCGTTAACATTCTGATTGGAAGTATTAATTTCTTTATTCGTTTCCGTATTCACAACTGTATTATTGTTGTTTGCCTTCGTGATTTTGAAGTCATTGTTCATGTTATAAAACACAACAGAAACGATGGCTACAAAGGAAGCAGCAATTCCAGCGTTTTTAAACCAAAACGGAATAACTCTTCTTTTTTTCTCTTTCGGATGTAATTTTTCCTGAATATTTTCCCAAACAAAATCTGGAGGGGAAACTTCAAAGTCTTTAAACTTTTCCTGAAAAAGGCGTTCTATGTTTTTGTTTTCTTTCATTTTGTTTTTGAGAATGCGGTATTATAATTTTGTATTTTTTCTTTTAAAATCATTTTAGCTCTCGCTAAGTTAGATTTTGAGGTGCCGTCTGTTATTTCTAACATTTCAGCAATTTCTTTGTGTGAATAGCCATCCACAACATATAAGTTAAAAACCAATCGGTATCTGTCGGGCAATTCCTGAATAATTTTTAGCAAAAATTCCATGGTTACAGATTCGTCATCAATTTCAACATCTTCTACATTTGGAATTTGATCTGAAACCAATTCCAAAAATGCTCCTTGTTTTCTATATTGTTGTAAAACATAATTTATAACCAATCTTTTGGCCCAACCTTCAAAAGAACCGTTTCCATTAAATTGTTTTAGTTTATCAAAAATGATTAAAAAACTTTCTTGTAAATTATCTTGCGCTTCTTCATAACTTCTCGAATACTTTAAACTAACCGCAAACAACTTAGAAGCTAAAAGCTTATACAATTGTTCTTGTGCCTGAGTATTGTTCTTTTTACATTCATGTAGAAGGCTTTCAATCATTAGCTGTTTATTGAACTTCTATTGTTGTTTCTTCAAAAATATCATCTCCGTTTGTGTCTTTTCCTTTCCAAAATTTGAATATATACACGCCAGATGTTGTAGGATGAAATTTTAAGGTTTGAATTACATTCTGTGTTGTTGGGACGCAATTGTTCTGTTCTAACACATAACTTTGTACCGCTACAGTTCTGGTATTTTCATTTTTTTCATAAAAAAACCCATCAAAACCATGACAGCTGGTAGGCCTTAAAAAACTAACTTGTATATTGTTATCTGCGTTTAATGTAAAAACAGCAGGCATTTCAAAAGATGCTACTGGCAATAATTCATAATGAATTTTTGTCTCATCAGTTTCAGGCGAGCAAGACACACTCAACAAGATCACACAGATAAAAGCAAGGAGTTTTTTCATTTTCTGATTCTTTTTTAATTTATAGATGCAAAAATTACAAAAAGGTTGCGTCATAATCAAAAAAAAATCACCCAAATGGATGATTTTTAATTTATTATGCGTTTTGTTCTTTTAGTAAGGCTTTAATTTTAGCTTCTAATTCGTCCATTAATTCTGGATTATCCTTAATTAATTGTTTAACAGAATCTCTTCCTTGTCCTAATTTGGTTTCCCCATAACTAAACCAAGAACCGCTTTTCTTTATAATTTCAAAGTCAACCGCTAAATCTAAAACTTCTCCAACTTTAGAAACTCCTTCGCCATACATGATGTCAAATTCTGCAGTTCTAAAAGGTGGTGCTACTTTATTTTTTACAATTTTTACTTTTGTTCTATTTCCAATCACATTATCGCCGTCTTTAATTTGAGAAGAACGTCTGATGTCAATTCTAATCGAAGCATAAAACTTTAAGGCATTTCCTCCAGTAGTTGTTTCCGGGCTACCGAACATCACTCCAATTTTATCTCTCAACTGATTGATGAAAAATACTGTACATTTTGTTTTATGAATCGTTCCTGTTAATTTTCTTAACGCTTGTGACATTAAACGAGCATGTAATCCCATTTTGCTATCACCCATATCACCTTCAATTTCACTTTTTGGTGTTAAAGCAGCAACCGAGTCAATAACTACAATATCAACCGCTCCAGAACGGATTAAACTTTCAGCAATTTCCAATGCTTGTTCTCCATTATCTGGTTGAGAAATAATTAAATTATCAATATCAATTCCTAATTTTTCCGCATAAAAACGGTCAAAAGCGTGTTCTGCATCAATAAAAGCGGCAATTCCACCTGCTTTTTGAGCTTCTGCTATGGCGTGTAAGGTTAAGGTTGTCTTACCAGAAGATTCTGGTCCGTAAATTTCAATAATTCTTCCTTTCGGATATCCATTTACACCTAATGCAATGTCTACACCTAAAGATCCTGATGAAATAGTTTCTACTTCTTCTACAGCAGAATCTCCCATTTTCATTACAGTTCCTTTACCGTAAGTCTTGTCTAATTTGTCTAATGTTAATTGTAAGGCTTTTAATTTTGCTTCTTTTTCCGTGCTCATAATAATAAATTTTTCGTAAAAATACAGAATTTTTTAATCGGAACAAACATTGTTAATATGTTTTGTGATTTTCTAAAAAATTATAACTTTGCAGCAGAATTCTTCCAATTAGAGTTCCCTTATTGATTTCTGTATCAGACGCGATGAATTCCGTCTTTAACCTTAAAATGTTTATAGCATGCAACTGTATAACACCTTAAGCGCAGAAGAAAGAGCCAAGTTAATTGACCAAGCCGGTCAAAGATTAACGCTTTCTTTTTATGCGTATGCCAAAATTGAAAATCCTACACAATTTAGAAACGACTTATTTCTGAAGTGGAATAAATTAGATGCCTTAGGCCGAATTTATGTCGCTACCGAAGGAATCAATGCGCAAATGTCTGTGCCAGCAGAAAATATTGATGCTTTTAGAGAAACGCTTGAAAAGTACGATTTCATGAAAGGCATTCGTTTGAATATTGCAGTGGAACACGACGATCATTCGTTCTTAAAATTAACGATAAAAGTTAGAAATAAAATTGTGGCTGATGGTTTAAACGATGCCACTTTTGATGTAACTGACAAAGGTGTTCATTTAAATGCTAGAGAATTTAATGCGATTTTAGATGATCCGAATACAATTGTAGTAGATTTTAGAAATCATTATGAAAGTGAAGTTGGACATTTTACCAGTGCGATTACGCCAGATGTAGAAACGTTCCGTGAAAGTTTGCCAATTATCAACGAGCAATTAAAAGACTTCAAAGAAGATAAAAATTTAGTGATGTATTGCACGGGCGGAATTCGTTGTGAAAAAGCGTCTGCGTATTACAAACATCAAGGTTTTAAAAACGTTTTTCAATTAGAAGGTGGAATTATCAATTATGCCAAACAAATAAAAGAAGAAGGTTTAGAAAGTAAATTTATTGGTAAGAATTTCGTTTTCGATCATCGTTTGGGTGAAAGAATTACGGATGATATTATTTCGCAATGTCACCAATGTGGTGAACCTTGTGATACACATGTAAATTGTGCGAATGAAGCGTGCCATTTGTTATTTATTCAATGCGATTCTTGTGCCGAAAAAATGGAAAGCTGTTGTTCAACTACATGTGTTGAAACAATTTATTTGCCTTTAGAAGAACAAGAAAAACTAAGAAAAGGCGTTAAAAATGGCAATATGATTTTTCAAAAAGGAAAATCACCAGATTTAAAATTCAAACAAAATTCGGAAAGAAATATTTTTGAAGAATTGGCCCAAAAACCTGTAAAAGTTTCTGCCGTTACGCAAATCAGAAAAAGAAAAATTGCCACAGAAAGAAAATTATATATTGGAAAAGGGCAACATTATTTTTCAAAAGCGCAAGTAGGACAATTTCTAATCGAA
>JAULXA010000029.1:0-4209 GCA_032118875.1 Flavobacterium sp. | reverse complement strand
ATAAAACTCTTTTATGGTTTTTACCAAAGCTTCACGAAAAGCACCTAAATGCGTTCCACCTTGTGTCGTGTTTTGTCCGTTTACGAAGGAATAGTATTCTTCTGAATATTGTGATTTACTATGTGTTATGGCTACTTCAATATCATCACCTAAAAGATGAATAATTGGATACACCATATCTTCTTCTGCAATGGTTTCTTCTAATAAATCTTTTAAACCATTATCTGAAAAATATTTTTCGCCATTATAATATATTGTTAAACCCGTATTTAGGTAACAATAATTTTTAAGCATTTTTATTATGTACTCGTTACGATACTTATAATTTTTAAAAATAGCTTCATCCGCTACGAAAGAAACTTTTGTTCCTTTGCGTTTCGTTGATTCTATAACATCTTCTTCAAGTGTTAAATTACCTGCAGAAAATTCGGCTGCTTTTTGTTGGTTATCACGAACCGATTCTACTCTGAAATAATTTGACAAAGCATTTACTGCCTTGGTTCCTACTCCGTTTAAACCTACAGATTTTTTAAAGGCTTTAGAATCGTACTTTCCACCTGTATTCATTTTAGAAACTACGTCGACTACTTTTCCTAATGGAATACCACGACCGTAATCTCTAACCGTCATCATTTTGTCTTTTAAAGTAACTTCAATTACTTTTCCAGCACCCATTACAAATTCGTCGATACAGTTATCGAGAACCTCTTTTAATAAAATATAAATACCATCATCTGGTGATGAACCATCTCCCAATTTTCCAATATACATTCCGGGACGCATACGGATATGCTCTTTCCAATCGAGTGAACGTATATTATCTTCGTTGTATTGATCTTGTTGCTCTTGCATAATCGGATTTTGGATTTGTTGCAAGATAAACGATTTGATTAAAAAATAAAAATGGTTTTTGAAGAAGTTATTAAGAAGTTTTCAGTTTAATTAAAAGTAAATAGTCTAAGATATTTATTTAATCACTTTTCACTAATTACTATTCACTAGTTTGAATAATTTCTGAAAATTCCAGTATCGGTTAATGTATGAAAAGCCGCTTTTTGGTTGGCTGCTTTTAAGGCATCATTTACCCATGAATTACACGTATAAAACAAAGAATAACTTCCTTTTGCTTCATAGAAAACATCGGTTTTTCCGTAAACCGCATCGGTTTCAATTTTTATTGTTGAACCTGATTTGATTACGAAAGATTCATGGATAAATAACACTAATTTTTGATATTCTAATGTCGAAATTTGAATCCTTTTACAATACGCGTCTTCTTTCATTGTTTTATAAAAAGTGGTATGCAAAGCACTAGAACTTAATCCGGTTGCTGCTTTTAATGCGGTGCTAACTTTTAAATCTGCCCAAGTTGGTGTTTCTAAATAAAACCCTCTGTCGCCCCAACCCATTGCTAAGTATTTCGCAGTAGAATCTTTGGCTTTTGTGTGTTCGAATTTAATTTGTTTCGACCAATCGAAAGTATCATTTTTTACAGGAACCACAATATCGGTATGCACTCCGTTTGATACTATAAAAATTTCTACTTTAGGTTCATCAATAACAACTACTTTGTCATTTACAGTGACGTAAGACATCAAAGTAACCAGCAATCCGTATGCTATTAAAGTCAATAAGAATAAGCCGATATATTTTAATGGTTTTTTGATGGTTTTCATAAATAACAATTTTATGAAGAACTTAACAAATGTTATGCCACAAAAAAACCGCTGAAGAATTTCAGCGGTTAAATTTATATCAAACTTTTTTTTATAAATTAAAATTCCAATTTAAAATTAGATTAATTGAATTAGTTTTTATTGTACCATCGTTATAAACCTCAACATCACTTGTGTTTACTAATCCTAAGTTTTCTCTCAACTCTAATTTCAACTCATTCTTTTCATTCAACTTAAATACCTTTCCAAAACCAAGAACCAATCCTCCATCTGCTTTTTTATTCTTATCTGAAGTGTCTGTAGTATCATTAAACCTTTTAGATGTAAATTTTGAATTTAAAAGATAGCCAACGAATAAACCTCCATTAACATAAAAATTTTTTTTCGGAGTAAAATAACAACTTACATAAACTGGTAAAACAAGATAATTATATTTGATTTTAGCATCGTTTTTAACTCTTTCACCAAAACCATTTTGATCTATTAAATAAATGTAAGTATTGTCTTTAATTGTTTTATTTTCATAATTTAAATTAGCGCCTATAGATAAATTTTCTTTTAAAAAATATTCAAAAGACAAACCTCCAAGATATGAAAAATTTGCAGTTAAATTATCTGCATAAGCGTTTCCTCTTAAACTAGCATAATTCAATCCACTATTAAATCCAAACTTAACTTTATTTTGCCCGTACGATGTTAATGCAATTAATGAGAATGTAAGTATAAATATAACTTTTTTCATACTATTTTCTATAACTACACGTTAAAACGGAAATGCATTACATCACCATCTTTTACGATGTATTCTTTTCCTTCCACTCTTAATTTTCCAGCTTCTTTACATTTTGCTTCAGTTCCTAAATTTGAATAATCTTCAAAAGCGATCACTTCTGCACGGATAAATCCTTTTTCAAAATCGGTATGAATAACTCCAGCAGCTTGTGGTGCTGTATCTCCAACTTGAATAGTCCAAGCACGAACTTCCTTCACACCTGCTGTAAAATATGTTTGTAAGTTTAATAATTTATAAGCTGCACGAATTAAAACCGCCGAACCTGGTTCCGATAATCCCATATCTTCTAAGAAAACTTGACGCTCTTCGTAGCTTTCTAATTCTGTAATATCAGCTTCAGCTCCAACAGAAAGTATAATAACTTCTGCATCTTCATCTTTTACTAAATCACGAACTAAATCAACATATTTGTTTCCGTTCACTGCCGAAGCTTCGTCAACATTACAAACATATAAAACGGGTTTAGCCGTAATTAATTGAAACGCATCATATAAAGCTGCTTCTTCAATACCATTTGGTTCAACCGTTCTTGCCGATTTTCCTTGTAATAAAGCTTCTTTAATTTTATCTAAGATACTTTTTTCAATTTTTGCTTCAGCATTTCCTGTTTTTGCACCTTTATTTGCTTTTTCTAAACGTTTTTCAACAGTTTCTAAATCTTTTAATTGTAATTCGATGTCAATTGTTTCTTTATCACGAATTGGGTTTACATTTCCATCAACGTGCACAATATTATCGTTATCAAAACAACGTAACACGTGAATAATTGCGTTACATTCTCTAATATTTCCTAAAAACTGATTTCCTAAACCTTCTCCTTTACTTGCGCCTTTAACTAAACCTGCAATATCAACAATATCAACAGTTGCCATTTGTACACGCTCTGGTTTAACCAATTCCTCTAAACGATTAATTCTTGGATCTGGTACATTTACTACACCAATATTTGGTTCGATTGTACAAAACGGAAAGTTGGCACTTTGCGCTTTTGCGTTAGA
Organism: Flavobacterium sp.; assembly: GCA_032118875.1. Taxonomy (GTDB): domain Bacteria; phylum Bacteroidota; class Bacteroidia; order Flavobacteriales; family Flavobacteriaceae; genus Flavobacterium. The sequence continues at coordinate 742 of JAULXA010000029.1, read as the reverse complement.
TAAACAATTAAATAATGTCGATTTTCCTACGTTTGGTAAGCCTACAATTCCTGCTTTCATATTATTTGTATTCAGTTACTTATTAAAGTAACAGTTAGTTTTAAATTTTAAGTTTGCAAATATAGCTTAAAAGTTGCTGAGTAACAAAGTTGAATTTTAGTTTAATTGCAAAATCAAAAATATGATACAAAATTATTTTTCTATTCAAACTAATTTAAAATTAAATGGAAATCAGTATAAAAATTATAATATTATTAACAGCTTAAATCTTAAAAAAATTATACTATATTTGTTTTACTAACCAATTAATCTATAATATATGAAAAAATTAACATTATTTTTAGTTTTTTTCCATGTTTCATTTGTTTTCGCACAAGAAGTTCCCGAAAAAAGCACTATTGATTCTACTAAAACAAATAAAATTGAAACTGTAGTTATTGTTGGTTCAAGAAATGTTAAAAGAACAGTAGTAAATTCACCAGTTGCTATTGATGTAATTGACATTAAAAGTATTACTACACAAAGTGGTAAAATTGAAATAAATGAGTTGTTACAATATGCAGCTCCATCATTTAATGCGAACAAACAATCTGGATCAGATGGTGCTGATCACGTAGATCCTGCCTCACTAAGAGGAATGGGACCAGATCAAACCTTGGTATTAATTAATGGAAAAAGAAGACATCAATCGTCTTTAATTAATTTATTTGGAACTCGTGGTAGAGGAAATACTGGAACTGAC
>JAULXA010000028.1:0-2098 GCA_032118875.1 Flavobacterium sp. | reverse complement strand
CAAACTATAATTAACAGCTAGTTCGCCAATATAATTAGTTTTTCTTTTCTGAATCGTGTCTAATAACTGATTGATAATTTCCTGAGCAGGAATTACATTTTCAATTTCACCTTTTTCTCCACTTACTATATAATTGAAATTGCTAGTATTAACTATAAAACTTCCCAAAATTTCAAACTTTTTAATTTCTTTTGAAACGGATAATTGATAATGATACGTATCTACAATTCCGTTTAGGTTATTAATTCCTAAATTTCCAAAAGACGTATTTACATCTAAAAAATCGAAACTAATATCTTCATTAGAATAAAATGACATGGCAGAAACGTGAATTTTTTTACTTTCTAATTTAGGGAAATATTGACTTAAATTATGTTTCAAACCAAAGCCATACACTTGATAATCTCCTCTTTTCAAATTGGTTTTTGTCGAAAAACGTCCTATTACTTCCGTACCACTTGGTAGAGCTAAAGAAACATCTAAGTACGGATAAATGATAAATTCTTTATTGACACCTTTTGGGGTTTTCAACCTAACTTGTTGTCCATCTAAATCGCCAACTAAATAAAAAGTATCATCATTTCCTAAAGCTGTTGGAACCTCAGCAGAAGTTGCAGTTCCTTCCAACTTTAAAAATTTAAAATCTGAATTATTTATGATAAAACTTCTATCTGAATTTGGTACTTTAAACATATTACCATGCAAACCAACATGTATTTCCCAATCTTTTTTCTTTTTAGCTGAATTCATCCAAGCAGAAGAAGCTTGATAAACCGCACCATCCGTAGCTGGTATTAGATACTGCTTTGAATACAAAAGGGCATCTTCTAAAAGATACCCTATTTGTTCAAGTTGTAATGGTGTTTGCGCTTGCGCTGAATTAGAAAATCCAAAAAACAAAGCACAAATTACAAAACTAAACTTCATATATTATACGTCAATTTTAGCGTAAGCTGCATTTTTCTCGATAAATTCTCTACGAGGTGGTACTTCATCACCCATTAACATAGAGAATACTCTGTCTGCTTCACCTAAATTATCAATAGTTATTTGACGGAACGTTCTGAATTCTGGATTCATTGTAGTTTCCCACAATTGTTCAGCGTTCATTTCCCCAAGACCTTTATAACGTTGAATACTTGTGCTTCCTCCCATTTCCATAGAAATTCTATCACGTTGGTCATCGTTCCAAGCATATTGTTTTTTGTTTCCTTTTTTAACTTGATATAAAGGTGGCGCTGCAATATAAACGTGACCGCCTTCAATTAATTCTTTCATATATCTAAAGAAGAATGTCAAAATTAAAGTAGAAATGTGAGAACCATCGACATCGGCATCACACATAATAACTACTTTGTGGTAACGTAATTTTGATATGTTTAATGCTTTACTATCTTCTTCTGTACCAACGGTTACACCTAAAGCTGTAAAAATGTTTCTAATCTCTTCGTTTTCAAAAACTTTGTGTTGCATGGCTTTTTCTACATTCAAAATCTTACCTCTTAATGGTAAAATGGCTTGGAAAAATCTATCACGACCTTGTTTTGCTGTTCCACCTGCAGAATCTCCCTCTACTAAGTAAATTTCACATTTTTCAGGATCTTGTTCAGAACAATCTGATAATTTCCCTGGTAATCCGCCACCACCCATTACGGTTTTACGTTGTACCATTTCACGAGCTTTTTTCGCTGCGTGACGCGCTTGAGCGGCTAAAATTACTTTTTGAACAATTATTTTAGCATCGTTAGGATTTTCTTCTAAATAGTTTTCTAACATTTCTGCAACGGCTTGCGAAACGGGTGAAACTACTTCTCTATTTCCTAATTTAGTTTTAGTTTGTCCTTCAAATTGTGGCTCTTGAATTTTAACAGAAATAATAGCTGTTAATCCTTCACGGAAATCATCACCCGCAATTTCGAATTTTAATTTTTCTAATAAACCAGAAGCATCAGCATACTTTTTTAACGTACGAGTTAATCCCATACGGAAACCTTGTAAATGCGTTCCTCCTTCGTGAGTATTAATATTATTTACGTAAGAAAAAATATTTTCAGTGTACGAAGTATTGTAAATTAAGGCTACTTCAACAGGAATTTCT
>JAULXA010000027.1:0-15084 GCA_032118875.1 Flavobacterium sp. | reverse complement strand
CTTTGAATTCAAACGCACAAGAGAACATAAAAAAACCAAAAATTGGATTAGTGCTTTCTGGCGGTGGTGCCAAAGGTTTGGCGCATATTGGTGTGTTGAAAGTTATCGATTCCTTAGGAATAAAAATCGATTACATTGGCGGAACAAGTATGGGTGCCATAATTGGTGGAATGTATGCTTCAGGTTACACTGGAAAACAACTCGATTCTATTTTTAAAACGTTAACCATTGATGATTTAGTTCAAGATAATATTCCAAGAAAATCAAAAATTCTTATCAATAAAAGAAATGATGACATTTATGCGTTAGTGCTTCCTTTTAAAAGGTTAAAACTAGAAACACCTAATGCGCTTTCTAAAGGGTTGTATAATTTTAATTTCTTGTCGAAAATTAGTTATCATGTAAGAAATACAAGAGATTTTAAAAAGTTACCCATTCCATTTTTCTGTGTGGCAACAGATATAGAAACCGGACAAGAAGTAATTTTAGATAGTGGTATTTTTCCACAAGCTTTAGTGGCCAGTAGCTCTATTCCAAGTGTGTTTTATCCCATTGAAATTGAAGGAAGATTATTAATTGACGGAGGCGTAACGAATAATTATCCTGTTGAAAAGCTAAGAGAATTAGGGGTAGATTTTGTAATTGGAGTAGATGTACAAGAAGAATTAAAAACCCGAAAAGACTTGCAAGGAATTACAACTATTTTTAGTCAAATTTCCAATTTTAATACGCAAGGTCAAATGGAAAGTAAGCGAAAACTTACTGATATTTACATTAAACCTGACATAAAAGGCTTTAATGTCTTATCTTTTGAAAATGGCAAAAAAATTATTGAAAATGGAGAAAATGAAGCGAGAAGATTTTTAACGGAGCTTTCTGTTTTTCAAAATCATGATTATAAAAAACCCGATTTAGAACTTGTAAAAGATTCCATTTTCATTGGAAACATTGGATTTACACAATTGAAAAATTTTACGCGAGCCTATGTTTTAGGAAAGTTGCGTTTTAAACCCAATACAAAAATTAGTTTTAAAGATTTTCAAAATGGCATTCAAAACTTAAATAATACACAAAACTTTAGTTCAGTAAGGTATCAATTTAACGAAAAAGATGTTTTTATTAGTTTAAGAGAAAACAGAATAAACACCTTCTTAAAATTTGCGTTACATTATGATGAATTATATAAAAGTGGGGCTTTAATTAACATCACTCATAAAAAATTATTATCTAAAAACGACATGGTTTCTTTAGATGTAATTTTAGGAGATAATTTTAGGTACGATTTCAACTACTTAATTGACAATGGTTTTTACTTTAGTTTTGGAATTTCTTCAAGTTTAAATACATTCAATAAAAATGTAAATAGTTCTTTTGGAATTCAAAATTTTTTAAATAATAACTTCGAAAAAATAAATTTAGATTATTCGAGTTTTACAAATAAGGCTTTTTTTCAAACCGTTTTCTTAAGAAAATACAACATTGGGGGTGGTTTGGAATTTCAAAATCTAATTTTACAATCAGACAATTTAAAACTAATTAATAGTACAATTGAAAACAGCAATTATTTATCCTTTTTTGGGTTTTTAAATCACGATACCTTTGACAATAAATTTTTTCCAAAAAAAGGATGGTATTTTAAAAGTAATTTTAATTATTATTTTCATTCATCCGACTATACGAACCAATTTTCTAAGTTTTCTATTGCAAAAGCGGATATGGCTATCGCATTTACACCTGTCAAAAAAGTTTCTGTGATTATTCAAAATGAAGGTGGATTTAAAGTAGGTTATTCTTCATTACCTTATTTCGATTTTATTTTAGGTGGAAATGGATTTAAAGACACAAATAACATTAGACCATTTTATGGTTATGATTTTTTAGGATTAAGCGGGAATTCGTATGTAAAAGCAAGCTCCACTTTAGATTATGAATTTTACAAAAAAAATCACGTAAACTTTACTTATAACGCATCAATTGTTGGTAATTTTATATTTAACTCAACCAAAACGTGGTTGAATAAACCTTCATTTACTGGGTATGGATTAGGGTATGGATTAGATACACTTATTGGTCCAGTTGAAATTAAATATAGTTGGTCACCTGAAACACATTTCTCTGCTTTTTGGTTCAATTTAGGCTTCGTTTTTTAATTAAAAATTTTCATTTGGTTAATTAAGTGAAAATATCCTATATTTGGCGCAACAAAAAATTATTACTTTATGTCTATTTGGAGAGTTAAACCAGTATCTGCTTTTGAAGCAGATATGAAGAAAAGTGAATTAAAAAGAGTTTTAGGTAAATGGAGCTTAACTGCTATTGGTATTGGAGCAATTATTGGTGGAGGTATTTTTGTACTGACAGGAACAGGAGCTTACTATCACGCCGGACCAGCATTAGCTATTTCATTTATTATCGCCGGTATTGCTTGTGTATTTGCAGCTTTATGTTATTCTGAATTTGCCTCAATTTTACCTGTAGAAGGTTCTGCTTATGCATATGCTTACGGAACTATCGGTGAAGTTTTTGCTTGGATTATTGGTTGGGGATTAATTTTAGAATACGCCATGGGGTCTATGACGGTCGCCGTTTCTTGGTCTGGATATTTTAATAAAATGCTCAAAATGTTTGGGATAAAACTACCCGATTGGCTAACTACAGATCCAGCAAGTTATACTGGTGAAGGGTTTTCTATGAATTTACCAGCATTTTTAATCGTCCTTTTTGTGATTTCAATCCTTATTAAAGGAACTAAAAGTGCCGCTACCGCAAATAACTTCATTGTAATTTTAAAAGTTTCTGCCGTTATATTTGTAATTGTTGCTGGTGCATTCTTCATTAATATGGATAACTGGACCCCTTTTATTCCTGAAGTAACTCAAATAGTTGACAAAGCAGGAACACATCAAGCTTATGGTGTTGGTGGAATTGTTTCTGGAGCTGCGGCAATTTTCTTTGCTTATGTAGGTTTCGATGCGGTTTCAACTCAAGCAGGTGAAGCGATCAATCCTAAAAAAGATGTGCCTTTTGCGATTATCGTATCTTTGTTAGTTTGTACAGTACTTTATATTTTAGTGTCATTAGTATTAACAGGAATGATGAGCTACCAAGACTTCAATCCACTTGGAAAATATCCTGAAGCCATTAAAGCTCCTGTAGCTTATGCTTTTGATATTGCTGGACAAGCTTGGGCAGGTTATATTATTACTATCGCGGCTACGATTGGTTTAATTTCAGTATTGATGGTAATGATTATGGGACAATCTAGAATTTTCTTAGGAATGTCTAAAGACGGATTAATTCCTTCTGTTTTCTCTAAAATTAATCCAATATCTGGAACACCAAAAAATAACTTAATGATTTTAGGAGGATTTATCGCGATTGTTGCTGCCTTCACACCTATTAACAAATTAGCAGACATGACAAGTTTTGGTACTTTATTTGCCTTTACTATGGTTTGTATTGCGGTTTGGATTTTAAGAGTAAAACAACCAGGTTTAGAGCGTACTTTTAGAGTTCCTGCTTTACCAGTAATTGCGGTTTGTGGAATTTTAATTAATACTTACTTGATGATTAACTTAAGTCATGATGCACAAATGTTATCTTTAGGATGGCTAGCAATTGGAGTTTTAGTATATTTCTTATATGGTAAACGAAATTCAAAACTGAATAATAAACAAGAATAATATTTAAAACGACTTCAATTTGAAGTCGTTTTTTTTTATAATATATTTTTACGATATTTGTGTAATGAAATCGCTCAGCTATAAAACTTTGCGATACCATGACACTTAAAATAGCGATTCCTTATTTGAACGCTAAAAATAAGTTTTTATAATTATGAAAAAACATTGGGCAAATTTATTAATCCACTTAAAATTCCTCATCAAGAGAAATCCTGAATGAGTGTAACTTCTTTTTTTAAAATTTGTGACTTTAATTTTTAAAAGTCATAAGCAGTATCAACTTTAAAACAAAAAAAGAAAATGCCAATATATCATAAATTAGGAGATTTCCCTCAAAAGCGCCACATACAGTTTGAAAAACCAAATGGTGGATTATATTACGAACAACTTTTTGGTACAGAAGGATTCAATGGACATTCTTCATTATTATACCATGTTCACAGACCAACACAAGTAAAAGAAATTACCAAATCTTATTCTGTTGAACCAAAAATTGCAATTGGTAAAAACATCAAATCCTTATTACTAAAAGGTTTTGAATTAAAACCCGCTGACGATTTTTTAGAAAGTCGTAAAGACATGTTAGTCAATAAAGATTGTATTATCGGATTAGCAGCACCAAGAAAATCATTACGTACTTATTTTTATAAAAACGCCGATGCAGACGAAATGATATTTATCCATAAAGGTTCTGGGAAACTAAGAACCATGATGGGAAATATTGATTTTGAATATGGAGATTATCTTATTATTCCTCGTGGAATGATTTATCAAATTGATTTCAACACAGAAGACAATCGTTTGTTTTATGTAGAATCTTATGCACCATTTTATACTCCAAAAAGATATAAAAACGAATCAGGTCAACATTTAGAACATTCACCATTTTGTGAAAGAGATTTTAAATTACCAACCGAAATAGAAACCTATGACGAAAAAGGTGATTTCTTAATCAAAATCAAAAAAGAAGGAATGATGCACGAAGTAGTATATGCTACGCATCCTTTTGACGTTATCGGTTGGGATGGTTACAATTTCCCATATGCCTTTTCAATTCACAATTTCGAGCCAATAACAGGGCGTGTGCATTTACCACCACCAATTCATCAAACTTTTGAAACGTCAACTTTTGTTGTATGTTCATTCGTACCAAGATTATACGACTATCATCCAAAATCAATTCCTGCTCCATACAATCACAGTAATATCGATTCTGATGAAGTGTTGTATTATGTAGATGGAGATTTCATGAGTAGAAATAATATCGAACAAGGTCACATCACTTTACATCCAAAAGGAATTCCACACGGACCAGCACCTGGAGCTATGGAAAGAAGTATTGGTCATACCGAAACACTTGAATTAGCTGTTATGGTTGACACGTTCCGCCCATTAATGGTAACAGAAGAAGCCATGGGATTAGATGATGGTCAGTACTATAAATCTTGGGTAGAATAAAAAATTAATTAAACACAACTTAGGTAAATTTATTACCAAAAAAATATAATATTATGTCACAGGAATTAAAATCAGTCGAATACGGCTTAGAAAAAATATTTGAAGGCGCACAAGATTTCTTGCCTTTATTAGGAACAGATTACGTAGAATTTTACGTTGGAAATGCAAAACAAGCGGCACATTTTTACAAAACGGCTTTCGGTTTTCAATCATTAGCTTATGCAGGATTAGAAACAGGCGTAAAAGACAGAGCCTCTTATGTATTAAAACAAGATAAAATTCGTTTAGTATTAACAACCGCTTTAAACAGCAACTCACCAATTGGAGAACATGTAAAAAAACATGGTGATGGTGTTAAAGTGATTGCACTTTGGGTTGAAGACGCTCGCAAATCTTATGAAGAAACTACAAAACGTGGCGCAAAATCTTATTTTGAACCAGTTGTTGAAAGTGATGAAAACGGTGAAGTAGTTCGTGCAGGTATTTATGGCGCCTACGGAGAAACTGTTTTTGTGTTTGTAGAACGTAAAAATTATAACGGAATCTTTTTACCTGGATACAGTGAATGGAAATCTGACTATAATCCAGAACCAGTAGGGTTAAAATTTATTGACCATATGGTTGGAAATACGGGATGGAACAGAATGGATGAAGCTGTAAAATGGTTTGAAGATGTGATGGGATTTGTGAATTTCCTTTCTTTTGACGACAAACAAATTACGACTGAATATTCTGCTTTAATGTCTAAAGTAATGAGTAACGGAAACGGAAGAATTAAATTCCCAATTAACGAACCCGCTAATGGAAAAAAACGTTCTCAAATTGAAGAATATTTAGATTTCTATGAAGGCGAAGGCGTACAACATATTGCAGTTGCAACTGATGATATTATTACAACGGTTGCTGATATGCGTTCACGTGGAATTGAATTTTTAAGTACACCACCACAAGCATATTATGATGGTATTCCTGATAGATTGAAAGATCATATGTCTAAATTTAAAGAAGATATTAATGAACTTCAAAAATTAGGTATCATGATTGATGCTGATGAAGAAGGTTATTTGTTACAAATTTTCACCAAACCAATTGAAGACAGACCAACACTTTTCTTCGAAGTTATTCAAAGAATGGGTGCAAAAGGTTTTGGAGCAGGAAATTTCAAAGCACTTTTTGAATCTATTGAAAGAGAACAAGCCAAAAGAGGAACATTATAAAATAAAAAGCAGCTGTCAAAAGCTGCTTTTTTTATAAAATACTTTTATTTCAAAGCCATACCAGAAGAATTAAGGTGAAAAAACCATGAATTTTATCTTTTTTAAACAATTAGAAGTCAATAAGTTAAAAAATTAAATTATCAAATATTCAAGAATGTGACAATATTTTTTTGTTTTGTTAAATTTTAACCGGTTTTTCTACATATTATTCTGTTAAAAGTGTTAAAGTTGATTTTTTTTTAAATAAAACATAAAATCTTAACATATCTTTGCAGGGCAATTGAGAGGTAGTAGACTCATATTGTATATAAGTTTTCATAATTTATAGTTTTTTGGTTGGTTAAAACATAAAAACTCAGTCATATCATTTGACTGGGTTTTTTGTTTTTTGTAACTTTGGAACAATAATTGCATTCTTCTAAGAAAATTTATAAAATGAAAAAGATATTTTTACTTTTTACTGTATTTATACTATCAAACTCGTTTGATACAGCCCAAGTGGATTCTTATACTGTAGGAGAATTTGTAAAACTTAGAATACATTACGGACTTATTAATGCTGGCTATGCAACTTTAGAAGTTAAAGACGCAGAACTTAACGGCAAAAAGATGCACCATGTTGTAGGAAAAGGTTATACCAGCGGTATGACTAAAATGATGTTTAAAGTGGTAGACAACTACGAAAGCTATTTTAATAAAGAAACTAACAAACCGTATGTTTTTATTAGAAACATTAACGAAGGTGGTTATACCAAAAACCAACAAGGTTACTTCAACCAAAACAACAATACTGTTTTAGTAAAAGACTATAAAAACAAAACTGAAAAAACATTTAGTGTACCAGAAAATGTACAAGATATCGTATCTTCCTTTTATTATTTGAGAAATCATCCTAAAATTGATAAGCTAAATGTTGGCGAATCAATCTCAATTGATATGTTTTTTGATAATGAAACTACAAAATTTAGACTTAAATTTGTTGGTAGAGAAAATATAAACTCTAAATTTGGAAAAATAAACTGCATGATATTTAAACCTTTAGTTCAAGCAGGTCGTGTTTTCAAAGAAGAAGAAAGTTTAACGGTTTGGATATCGGACGATCACAACAAAATTCCAATTAGAATTAAAGCGAGTTTGGCCGTTGGTTCTATTAAAGCTGATATTGACCAATATAAAGGATTAAAGCATCCTATAATTTTTAAAAAATAACTGTTTTGCAAGATAACATTAAAGAAAAAATCGAACAATTAAACGAAAAGTTCGACAAAATTAATCAAAATACAGAAACACATTTAGAAGGATTACTTTGGGCTAAACCAATAACATATTGGGATTACATTCAAACTGATGCCCTTTTAAATTTGCAAATTCAGCGTACAACATTACCTGATGAAATGGTATTTATCATGTACCATCAAGTCAATGAATTATTGTTTAAAATGATTCTTTGGGAAATGCAGCAAGTTTGTTATAATGCAACACCAAACACAGATTTTTTCACAGAAAGATTAAACAGAATTACAAGATATTTCGACATGCTTACCACTTCTTTCGATATCATGAAAGACGGAATGGAGCCAGAACAATATTTAAAATTCAGAAACACTTTAACGCCAGCAAGTGGTTTTCAAAGTGCACAATACCGAATGATTGAATTTGCTTCTACAGATTTAATTAATTTAATTGATATTAGATTTAGAGCGACAATTGACAGAAATACTTCTTATACTCACGCTTTAGAACATTTATATTGGCAAGCTGCAGGAAAAGATTATCATACTGGTGAAAAATCATACCTATTAGCTGAATTTGAACGCAAATACAAAAAAGAATTTTTATCTTTTATGGAAGAATATAACACCATAAACCTTTGGCAAAAATTCAAACAATTACCAGAAAATGATCAAAAAAACCCAGATTTAGTGGCAGCCATGCGTCATTACGACAGAACGGTAAATATCACTTGGGTTATGGGCCATTTTAATGCCGCTAAAAAATATATCGAAAGTGTACCTGGAAATCACGAAGCAACTGGCGGAAGCGATTGGAAAAAATACATGTTACCTAAATACCAAAGAAGAATTTTCTTTCCAGAACTTTGGAGTGAAGAGGAATTAAAAAATTGGGGAGAATAATACAAAAAAAATACAGTTTGAAATATTTACTATACGCACTACTACTACTTGTAACATTTTCTTGTCAAGATAAAGAAAATGACAAAAAAAATGCCAAAAAAACCATTAAAAAAGAAGCTATTATTAAAAAATATGGTTTCACATTTAATGATTTTATTGTTGTGGAAGACACGTTACAATCTGGCGATACTTTTAGTACTATTTTAGAAGCGTATACTTTACCTGATAGTTTAAAAACCTTCGATGTTACCGAGAAAATTAAAGATTCCTTCGATATAAAAAACATTAGAGCAGGTAAACCTTTCATCACTTTATCGGACAAAAAAAATAAAAAAAACATAAAAGCATTAGTTTATGTTCAAGATAAAACGAGTTTTTTAGTTGTCGATTTAAGAGATTCAATTAACGTTCAAATTAAAAAACGCCCAACCGTAATCAAAAGAAGAACTATTGCAGCCGAATTAGACGGCTCCTTATCTGAAACACTTTCAAGAAAGGGTGTTAGCACTGCTTTAGCCAATGAATTGGCTCAAATTTATAAATACTCCATTGACTTTTTCAAGCTTAAAAAAGGCGATAAATTTGCCGTTACTATCAAAGAAAAATATTTCGAAAATGGAGAATATTTAGGGGTTGATGAAGTGGAAGCTTCTTATTTCGAATACAAAGGAAAAAAAATATACGCCTTTCCATATAAAATAAATCCAAACCAAAAAAGAGTAGAATATTTTGACGAAAAAGCATCTGGTGCAAAAAGTATGTTTTTAAAAGCACCTTTATCTTTCTTTAAATTAACTTCAAAATTCACTACTCGTAGATTTCATCCGGTACAATTTACTTGGAAAGCTCATAACGGAACTGATTATGCTGCGCCACACGGAACACCAATTAAAACAACTGCTTCTGGCGTTGTGGAAGCAACAGGTTATACTTCTGGAAACGGAAATTTCGTAAAAGTAAAACACAACGGAAAATACGCCACACAATACCTTCACATGTCGAAAATTTTGGTTCGCAGAGGACAATCTGTAACACAAGGTCAAGTGATTGGAAAAGTGGGAAGCACAGGTTTAGCAACTGGTCCGCACGTATGTTATCGTTTTTGGAAGAATGGAGTTCAAGTAGATCCCTTGCGATTGAAATTGCCTACTTCTGAACCGATGACCAAAAAACAAAAAGAAAACTATTTAGCTCATATTGCACCACTTAAAAAAGAATTAGAAGACATAACTGCAAAAACGTTTAAAGAGTAAAAAATGAAACTACAAAATATCAATCCAACCGAAACGAATGCTTGGCAAAAATTAAGAACTCATTTTTCTGAAATTGAATTGCAATCGATTCAAGAGTTATTTAATAATGATGCGAAAAGAGCTTCAATTTTCAACATCGAATGGAATGATTTTTATGTAGATTTTTCAAAAAATAATTGGACGGAAGAAACTATAAATTTACTAATTGAATTAGCAAATGAAGTGGGTTTACAAGAGGCCATCTCCAACTATTTTTCTGGCGAAAAAATAAATGAAACCGAAGACAGAGCTGTTCTTCACACCGCTTTACGTGCGAATGAAAACGACACTGTTTTATTTGAAGGAAAAAACGTAATTCCAGAAATTTTCGCCACAAAAAACAAGATAAAAGACTTTACAAATTTTATTGTTTCTGGAGAAGCGAAAGGCTATTCTGGGAAACAATTTACCGATGTGGTAAACATTGGAATTGGTGGTTCAGATTTAGGCCCGGCCATGATTGTGGAAGCACTTCAGTTTTATAAAAATAATTTAACTACGCATTTTATTTCTAATGTGGACGGTGATCACGTTCAAGAAATATTAAAAAAAATAAATCCAGAAACCACATTGTTCGTCATTGTTTCTAAAACATTTACCACACAAGAAACGTTAACCAATTCGGAAACCGTTAAAAAATGGTTTTTGCAATCTGCAACCGAAAAAGACATTGCTAAACATTTTGTGGCGGTTTCTACCAACTTACAAAACGTAACCAATTTCGGAATTGCGCCTGAAAACATTTTTCCCATGTGGGATTGGGTTGGTGGACGTTTTTCGTTATGGAGTGCTGTAGGTTTGACTATTAGTTTAGCCGTTGGATACGATAATTTTAATCAGTTATTAAAAGGTGCGAATAAAATGGATACACATTTTAAAACAACACCTTTTGAAAAAAACATTCCAGTTGTTTTAGCTTTATTAAGTATTTGGCACAATAACTTTTTTGGAGCTGAAACCGAAGCGTTAATTCCATATACACAATATTTACAAAAACTGGCTCCTTATTTACAACAAGGCATCATGGAAAGCAACGGGAAATCAATCGGCAGAAACGGATTTCCAGTAAATTATCAAACCGGAACAATTGTTTGGGGAGAACCTGGAACCAATTCACAACACGCGTTTTTCCAATTAATTCATCAAGGAACAAAATTGATTCCAACCGATTTTATTGGTTTTATTCAACCACTTTATGGAGAAAAAGACCATCATAATAAATTAATGTCGAACTTTTTTGCACAAACTGAAGCTTTGTTAATGGGTAAAACCAAAGAACAAGTTACGACAGAATTTACAGCACAAGGAAAATCAGAAGCAGACGTTTCGCATTTAATTGCTTTTAAAGTTTTTGAAGGGAACAAACCAACTAACACCATTTTAATTGACAAACTAACTCCAGAAAGTTTAGGAGCCTTAGTGGCTATGTACGAACACAAGATTTTTGTACAAGGAATTATTTGGAATATTTATAGTTATGATCAATGGGGTGTTGAATTAGGGAAGCAATTAGCCAACTCCATTTTAAGTGAAATTGAGAGTGGAATAATAAAAAAACACGATAGTTCTACTAATCAACTAATTAGCAAATTCATCTCCGCAATAAGTTAATTTAAGATAATTTTTTGTTAATAATTTCTTAACGTTAGCCGCTAGTTTGTTTTCTAATTTTGTCGAAAATTTATAAACAAACAAAATGAAAAAGTGTATTTTTTGGTTTTTTCTATTCGTTTCTAGTGTCGGATTTTCACAGGTAACAAAATCAGCTATTGCTGGTACTGTAAAATCGACATCAGGAGAAGCTCTTCCAGCTGCTGTAGTAGAAATTAAACACGTTCCAACTGGAACAAAGTATTTTTCGACAACCGACGAAAAAGGAAATTACTCAGCAAACTCTGTAAGACCAGGTGGGCCTTACACTATTAAAGTAAATTATACAGGATACAATCCGTATATGATTGAAGAAATTTCTGCTCCTTTAGGAAATTCAATTGTTATTACTATTGTAATGCAAAGCGCAATTAATGCAATTGAGGAGGTAAAAATTGTTACTGTTAACGCAAAAGATGCCTACAACAAAGGTAAAACTGGTGCGGGGCAACAATTTTCAACAAGAGAAATTAATTCCGTGCCAATTATTGGTTCAAGAAGTATTAACAGTATTACCAAATACAATGCAAATGCAGGTAGTAATGGTACTTTTGGTGGACAAGATTCTCGTTTAAATAATTTTACTATTGATGGTTCTGTTTTTAATAACGGGTTTGGATTAGGTTCTGATACGCAAGCAGGAGGAAGAACAGGTTCGACAGCAATTTCTTTAGATGCTATTGAACAACTTCAAGTGAATATTGCTCCTTTTGATGTGAGACAATCTGGTTTTACAGGTTCTGGTATCAATGCAGTAACTAGAAGTGGAACAAATGAAATTGAAAGTTCTGTATATCATTCATTTAGAAATGAAAAAAAAGAATTTTTAGGAAACAGAGCTGGGGATATTAAAATTACACCGTCTAAATTTCAAGAGAAAATTTGGGGTGCACGTATAGGAGCTCCAATTATTAAAGATAAATTATTTTTCTTTGGAAATTTTGAAACTATTGACAATATTAGTCCAGCAACAACTTGGACTTCTTCTGGGTCTCCATTAGCAGGAGCACAAGTTTCAGAGACAGCTTACTCTGATTTAGTAAACGTATCGAACTTATTAAAAAATTCTTTTGGATACGATACTGGAGCTTTTGAAAATTTTGATGCTGTAAGAGAATCTAAAAAGTTTTTAGCAAGAATTGACTGGAATATTAATGACAATCATAAATTAACTGCTCGTTATGTACACCACGATTCTGGTTCAGATGAATTAATTTCAAATTCAAATTCTGCTGGTTTTGGTAACAGAAGAACAAATGTTTTTTCTATGTCATACAAAAATAGTGGATATGTTATTGAAGACAATACAAGATCAGCTGTTTTAGAATGGGATTGGAAAATTTCAGAAAAATGGTCAAATAATTTTATTGCTGGTTATGACAAACAACTTGAAAACAGAAGTTTACAAGGAGGTGGTATTTTCCCAACAATAGATATTAAAAAAGGGGCTAATAATTATATCTCTGCAGGTTTAGATCCTTTTACTCCTTCTAATTTATTAGATTATTCAACACTACATTTCACAAATAATATTACTGGAAACTTCGGTAAACATACTTTATTATTTGGTGCAAATTATGAAAGATTTGTTTCAAACAATAATTTCTTCCCGGCATCAAATGGAGTATATGTTTTTGACGATCTTACAACTTTTAACAATGCAGTTGCAGAAACGGTTGCTAATGGTGGAGCACCGTCATCTACATATTTGCCATCAAGATTTCAATTTAGATATTCTGCTTTACCAAATGGAGCTGAACCTATGCAAGTTTTAAAGTCTAATAAAATAGATCTTTATGCGCAAGATGAATTTAAAGTGTCAAACAATTTGAAATTAACTTACGGTCTTAGAGCAACTGCAGTTAGTTTTGAAGATACTGCTTTAGAAAACACAGCAGTAACTGCTATGACATTTGCCAATGGTGAAAAATTTAATACTGGTGATATGCCAGATACTCAATATTTATTTGAACCAAGATTTGGATTTAATTTAGATGTAAATAAAAACGCAAAAACAATTGTACGAGGTGGAACTGGAGTTTTCACAGGAAGACCTCCTTTGGTTTTCTTGTCTAATGCAATTGGAAACAATGGTGTTTTAACTGGTTTTATTGATGTAAGTGGTGCAGATTTAATTAATGGTGGTTATGGATTTACTGCAAATCCTGGACAATATTTTACACCAAACACACCCCAATTACCTTCAACTTTTGATTTAGCCTTTACAGATAAGGATTTTAAATTTCCTCAATCTTGGAAAACAAATATCGCTGTAGACCAAAAATTACCATTCGGTTTTATTGGATCAATTGAAGCTATTTATAGTAAAAACATTAATGAAGTGTTTTATTACAATGCAAACTTAGAAAATCCTGTAGGAAACATTAGCAACGGCGGTGATAACAGACCTTTTTATTCTGGAACTGATGCTGGAGCAAGAGTAAATAACAATGTTTCTAATGCAATTGTATTGTCAAATTCAAATAAAGGTTATTTTTATTCAACTACTTTTAAATTAGAATATCCATATAAAAAAGGATTCTGGGGTTCTGTAGCTTATACCTATTCAAATGCTCAAGATTTATTATCTGCAGGTTCAATTGCCTCAGGTTCATGGACAGGTTCAAGATCTGTATTAGGAAATAACAATTTAGATCTTTCCAATTCAAACAACAATACGCCACGCAGAATTGTTGGTTTATTAGGATATAAATTAAATTACGGTAAAAAATACGGTGGTTCTACATCATTCAATATCGGGTATATTGGAGAGCAAGCTGGTTCATTTACTTATACGTATGGGAATGACATAAACGGAGATCGTGTTAATGGAAACGACTTATTATATGTTCCAAAGAATGTGTCAGAACTTAGATTTGTAGATATTACTCAAACTGTTGGTGGAGTAAATCAAGTTTTATATACTGCAGCAGATCAAGCTTTAGCTTTTAATCAATATATAGAACAAGATTCTTATTTAAAAGGTAAAAGAGGACAATATGTAAATAGAAATGCTAACGAATTACCAATGTTACACCGTTTAGATCTTTCTGTTACTCAAGATTTCTTCTTAAAAGTAAAAGGAAAAAAACAATCTTTTCAATTTAGAGCGGATATCTTAAACTTTACCAACATGTTAAATAACGATTGGGGAGTTTCAAAAAGGGTAACAAATTCTCAAATATTATCTGTTAGAGAAGCACCAAGTGCAGCAAACAATTATACTCCAGGCTTACAAATGGCAATTCAAACTGATGATAATGGAAAAAGATATTTAACTAAAAACACTTTCTCTAACAACTCATCTGCTTTTGATGTTTGGCAAGCCCAATTTACTTTAAGATATACTTTCGGAAAATAACATTATAATAAATAAAACATTTAGATATGAAACTAATAAATAAAATATCAAAAGCCTTTGCAGTAGTTACTGTAGCTTTATTATCATTCTCGTGTGAAAATGATTCAGAAAACATAATTGAAAAATATCCAACAATTGCAGAAACTTTAGAAAAAAATGCGACTAACGACTACTCTGTTTTGGTAAAAGCATTAAAAGCAACACAATTATATGCTTTAACAACAAATCCAGGTTCTTATACTTTATTTGCTCCAAATAACGCTTCATTTGCAACTTATGCAACTACAA